>JAIOPF010000082.1 GCA_021414045.1 Deltaproteobacteria bacterium
GCCGGCGGTTCGCCCTTTCTATTGAAGCGCAAGGTGGAAGTCTCCGGAGAGATGCTGCGCAACGCCCAGGTGAGCGTGCACAATAACGAGCCCTACGTCAGTCTTTCCTTCGATCCTTCCGGCACCAAGGCCTTCGGCGACTTGACGACCAATAACGTTGGTAAGCGCCTGGCCATCCTCCTCGACGGCGTGGTCAGCAAGGCCCCGGTGATCAAGAGCCCCATCCCGAACGGCGAGGCCCAGATCACTTTGGGTTACGGCGACTATCAGTCGTTGATTCGAGAGGCCGAAGATTTGACCGTCGTCCTTCGCGAAGGCGCCTTGCCTGCGAGTTTGAAGGAAGCGACGAAGACCGTCATTGGACCCTCGTTGGGTAAGAGCGCCATCGACCGAGGGTTCCACGCGACCTTGCTCGCCGCGGCCGTCGTAATGATCTTCATGGCCCTCTGGTACAAGTGGTCCGGCGTGCTAGCCGACGTGGCGGTCGTCCTCAACTTGCTTTATCTTTTCGCCTTGCTCGCCCTCTTTGGCGCGACCTTGACCCTGCCCGGCGTCGCCGGTATCGTCCTCACCATCGGCATGGCGGTCGACGCGAACGTCGTGATTCTCGAGCGTATCAAGGACGAGCTTGCCTCGGGCAAGACTCCCAAGGCGGCGGTGGACGTGGGGTATTCCAATGCCATTCGCGCCGTCGTGGACGCGCACGTGACGACCTTTTTGTCGGGCGCGGTACTTTACCAATTCGGTACCGGTCCGGTTCGCGGTTTCGCGGTGACCCTGATGATCGGTATTTTGACGACCTTATACACGGCAGTGACCCAGACCCGCTTGGTCTACGATTACATCCTGTCCAAGCGCCAGGTGAAGAAGCTCAGCCTTTAATTTATGACGCAAGTGACCAAAAAAATTATTCCTTTCATGAAGTACCGCTGGGTGATGCTGGCCTTCTCCTTTTTGCTCGTCGGCATCGGAGTGGCGGCGATTGCGGTCCAGTGTTTGAACTTCGGCACCGACTTCACCGGTGGTCTCAAGTTGATTTATCAATTCCAGGATCCCGTCAACGAAGCCGCGATCACCGGTACGCTAGAAGGCGCCGGCTTTTCCAATTTCGTGATTCAACGCTTCGGCGAGGCCCAGCAAAAGACCTACATCGTCAAAAGCGACCTTCCCAAAGATCGTGATGAAAAATTTTCGCAGCCTTATACGCAGGCGCTTGAAAAGGCCTATGGGGCGGGCAAGGTACAGTTGTTACAGGAAGAGTTCGTCGGTCCCAAGGTCGGTAAAGAGCTGCGCACCAAGGGGATTTACGCGGTATTCTGGGCCTGGATCATCATGCTGGTCTATATCGGCTTCCGCTTCGACTTCTTTTTTGCGCCTGGCGCCATCCTGGCCTTGGTCCACGACGTCTTGGTGGCCGTGGGGATCTTCGCCATTCTCGGCCTTGAAGTGAACCTGACCGTCGTCGCCGCCATCCTGACGATCATCGGTTATTCCATCAACGACACGATCATCGTGTTCGACCGCATCCGCGAAGATTTGGTGAGGCACAAGAGCCTGACCCTGGTTCAAGTCATCGATAAGAGCATCAACGAGACCTTGAGCCGCACCATCATCACTTCTTTGACGGTGTTTTTCGTTGTTATCGTTCTTTACCTCCGCGCCGAAGGCGACATCAAGAACTTCGCCTTGGCGATGATGATCGGCGTCATCACGGGTACTTATTCCTCGATCTCGATCGCTTCTCCCGTCTTCCTGTTCCTCAAGGAAAACGGCCATCGATTCGGACTGGGAAAAGCTCCCGCCAAAGCCAAGGCCTAATCGAATTCCTTTCGGAGGTCGGCCCTGCAAAAGCGTTGGTTGCTCATTCCCTACGACGATCAACTCGCCCGCTCCTTGGAAGCGAAGCACGGCGTTTCCACGATCCTTTCCCGGCTCCTCGTTCAAAGAAAAATCACCGAAGACGGCCAGATTGAAAAATTCCTCAGGCCCTCCTTGGCCCATCTGCCCGACCCCAGCCTCTTGCTCGGAATGGAGAAGGCCGTGGCTCGCATCGTCGCGGCGATTCGAGATCGCGAGAAGATCGTCGTTTACGGCGATTATGACGTCGACGGGACGACGTCGACGGCCTTGCTGACCGAATTCTTCCGGGATGTCGGGGCGAACGTGGATTATTACATTCCGCATCGCCTGCGCGAAGGCTACAGCCTCAACGTCGAGGCCTTGAAAAAAATTCGCGAGGGGGGAGCCCGCGTCGTCATCACCGTCGATAACGGGATCAGCGCGGTGGCTGAGGCGCAAGCGGCCCGCGAACTTGGCCTCGACCTGATCATCACCGACCATCACGAAGTTCCGCCCCAGCTTCCCGACGCCTTTGCCATCCTAAATCCCAAGCAGGTCGGCGATGAATTTCCCGGCAAGGAACTCGCCGGCGTGGGCGTTGCCTTTTACCTGCTCATCGCCTTGCGCAAGGCGCTACGCGAAGCCGGATTGCTCTCCGATCAGGAGCCCAATCTAAGGCAGGCCTTGGATCTCGTAGCCGTGGGCACCGTCGCGGACATGGCCCCGCTTGTCGGAGTCAACCGAATCTTGGTGAACGAGGGCCTCAAGGTGCTCAGCCGCACGTCGCGCCCCGGTTTTCGCGCTTTGAAGGAGGTGGCGGGCGTGGAGGACGAGGTCACCGCCGATCAGGTGGGATTTCGCCTCGGTCCCCGCATCAATGCGGTGGGCAGGCTCGACGACGCCTCTTTCGGCGTCAAGCTGCTACTCTCGCGCAATGACGCGGAAGCGATGGAGCTCTCGCGTCGCCTCGACCGCGCGAACGCCGAACGTCAGGACTTGGAAGATGACATCGTCGTTCAGGCTCTCGCGAAAGTCGAGGTGGACGGACTCGCGCTTCGTCGGCGCAGTCTGGTGCTTTTCCATGAAGACTGGCATCCCGGCGTGGTGGGTATCGTCGCGAGCCGCTTGGTCGAGAAATATTATCTTCCGTCCATCGTGCTTTCGCGCGACAAGGCCGGGCTCAAGGGCTCCGCGCGATCCATACGCAATCTCAACCTCGTCGAAACGTTGCGCGACTGCGCCGGCCTTTTGACCAAGTTCGGCGGACATTTCTATGCGGCGGGACTTTCGCTCGAAGAAAACAATCTCGGCGCCTTCTCCGAGGCTTTCGATGTGGCCGTGCGATCCCGCCTCAAGGATGAAGATTTCCAACCCTCCCTCAAGCTCGACGTCGAATCCGAATTGGATTTGATCCATCCCGAAATGTTGGAAGAGATTCGCCGTCTCCAGCCTTTCGGACTCGGCAATCCCGAACCAGTCCTGTTGTTGAAGGGCGTTACCGTCCGAGAAAGCCGTATCGTGGGCGAAAACCATCTCAAAATGCGCGTTGGCGAAGGGTCCGTTCAGTTTGGAGCCATCGGTTTCCGTTTGGCGGATAAATTGCCCCCTCTCTCTTCTCAGGTCGATCTGGCCTGCGTTCCTGGATGGAATGAATGGAATGGTAGTAAAAACATACAGTTACGCGTTATCGATCTGAGTCCGACGGGTTCTAACGCATCGCGTAAATAAAGCTATTGACAAGGGTTGACGCGCCGTGTTAGCCCCGATAAAGACTAAGGGGTGAGAGAGGTTTTCAATTTTCAAATAGAGAGGGAGTTCCCGATGTCGAAAAAAGCTGTGAAAAAGATCCGAAAGGCCAAAAAGGCGCCGACCGTGACCAACGCTAAGCACGCCATCACTCAAAAATTCGAAGAAATTAATCGCGTCGTCAACCGGCTCGAGTCCGAAGTGGAAGTGCTCTTCAAGAAAATTGTGAAAAAAGGAGAACGCTCCAGCCGTGAACTGCGTAGAAGCTTCGACGATTTGATCAGCTGGGCGAAGTCCGGGGATCTTTTGTCCCGAGCTTCCGAAAAGCGCGACGATGTCGAGCGCGAGGTTCGCCGTTTAGCCGAAGACGTGATCAACACCGTTAAAGAAATCGAGTTGATCCCCGGCCGAGTCAATCTCAGCGGAGTATTTCAAGAAGCGCGAAAGAATTTAGGAAACCTCGTCGAGCAGATCGGCGATAACGACCTGATTCAAAAGGCCAAGCTGACCTTGGGTCAAACGAAGAAAGAGATCCTCAGCTTGCTGAGCATCCCGACCCAAGACGAAGTGGTCAAACTCGAGAAGAAGATCGTCAGCCTCGAGAAACGCTTGAGCCACCTGACCCGCAAAGCGGCCTAGGCCGCGGACCAAAGAGCTTACCTCCCTCGAAAAAGGGCTTGCTCCGAAAGGGGCGGCCCTTTTTTGGTTTTTAACGCCCCCCGCTTTTTTCGAAAAAATTGTTTATCTTGCTTCGCACTCCAAAATTTAGGATGCCATCGGGATGTCGCAACGCTGGGAACTGAACGGATTGTTGCAACGCCGCCTCTGGATCGTAACCGGCAAGGGCGGAGTGGGCAAGACCACCATCGCCGCCGCCCTGGGGATGATGGCATCGCGACAGGGCTTGAAAACCCTGCTCGTCGAGACGCACGGGCTCAGCCATTTAGCCGAACTGTTCGAGGTTCCCGAAGTCGGCTACGAACCGAAATCCTTCAAGAACGGACTCTCCCTCATTCGCCTCGATCCCGAGGCTGCTTTCGAAGAGTATGTCCTGAGGCAGATCAAGTTCCAATTCCTCTACAACGCCGTCTTCAACAACAAGTACGTGAAACACTTCATCGACGCAGCGCCCGGTCTTGCGGAACTTTTGACCATCGGCAAGATCTGGTCCTTGGTGGAAGACGAGGCCAGGAAAGGGAAAAAGCCCGAGTTCGATTTGGTCATCGTCGACGCGCCTTCGACGGGTCACAGTCTCTCGTTATTGACCGTGCCGCAAGTCGTCGTCGACGCGGTCCGGGTGGGGCCTCTTAAGAACAACGCCCAAGAAATCCTGGCCCTGATTCGGGATCCTCTCAAGACTTTGACCTGGGTGGTGACCTTGCCCGAAGAGATGCCCGTCAACGAGGCCGTCGAAATGGAGGAAAAACTCGAGAACCAAGCGAAGGTCGCCGTGGGTCCTATCGTGTTGAATTCGCTTTGGCCCCAAGTCTTGGGAAAGGATTCCCTCCAAGAATTAAAAAAAGCCAAGATTGAAAATCCCATGGTGCATTTGTACCGGCAACGCGTGGATCAGTCGGATTTTTACCGCGAGAAATTGCAGGAGCGTCTAAAAAAACGCCAAATTCTCGAGCTTCCGCTGATCTACCAGCAGAAGTCCCCCATCCGCATCGCCGAGGCTCTATGTGAAGCGATGCGGACTCAGTTGATGGGGGTGAAGCCATGACCCCGGAAAGCAAGAAAATCGGCCTGCAGGGCTTGCTCGAGAAGAAGAAGGTTTTGATCTGCTGCGGTTCGGGAGGAGTGGGCAAGACGACCACCTCGGCGGCCTTAGCCCTATACGCTTCCTCGATCGGCTACAAGACGATAGTCCTGACCATCGATCCGGCCAAGCGCCTGGCGAATTCCTTGGGTATCCAAAAGATCGATTACCAAGAGAAGGAAATCCCCAAGTCCGAATTGAAAAAGGCCGGCGTTGAGCCCAAGGCCCCCTTATTCGCCATGATGCTCGACACCAAGAGAACTTTCGACGACCTCATCGTCAAGTACGCTCCGGACGAGGCCAAGGCCGAAGCCATCCTGCAGAACAAGCTCTACCAGCATCTCTCCAACATGATCGCGGGATCCCAAGAATACATGGCGATGGAGAAGCTCTACGAGGTGGTCCAAGATAGGGACTACGATCTCGTTGTACTAGACACCCCTCCTTCGCGGCATGCCCTGGATTTTTTGGATGCGCCCAACAAGATGAGCGCGATGCTCGGCGACAGCGTGATGAAATGGTTCTTGAAGCCCTCGCTCTTCGTCGGCAAGAACTCTCTGCAGCTGCTCGACCGTTCGGTGAAACGCGTCTTCAAGGCCTTCGATAAGATCGCGGGCTTCGAGTTTCTCCAAGACCTTTCCCAGATGCTGGTCTCCGTTTCGGGTCTTTTAGAGGGCTTTCAAGAACGCGCGCAAAAAGTCGAGCTCTTGCTGCACGACAAGGACACCGGCTTTCTTCTGGTGGCGGCCCCCGAGTCCATTCCCCTGCGCGAGGCCGAATATTTTTACCGAAAAATCCAAGAAAACGCCTTGCCCTTCTCGGGGTTCATCTTCAATCGCGTACAAGGCGTCCCCAAGGGACCGGCGACGCCGCCGACGGGGCTCAAGGCTAGAACTCAGAGCGAATATCAAGAGATGGTCTATTTATTCAAAACCTTGGCCCACAACGACGAGGTGGAGATCGCGAATTTTCAGGAGCGAATGGAGTTTTCGAAGAACGGCATCGTGTTCAAGATCATGCCGCAGCTCGATCATGACGTCCACGATCTGGCCGGTCTTTACGAGCTGGGCGGAAAGCTATTCTCGGAGGGACCGAAATAGGGCTATGCCCCTGGCTTGCCGCCGGCTTGGCTGATGAAGTCTTGGATCAATTCGCGGTCCAAGGGGTGAATGTAGATAAATCGAATCCCGATGCCGATCTTGCCTTGCCCGCCTTCGTTCTGATCGCGCATGACGCGGACCACTTCTCCGGTGGCTTGGATGGGACGGGCCTTGGGCGTGAGGCTGAATCGCAGGAAAACCTGGGTTCCCAGCTTCACCGGCACCTCGGACTCGAGGAAAAGCCCGCCGGCGCTGATGTCGGTGGAGAAAAAATACAGCATGCCTTCGCTGTCCTCGTTTTCGAAAACGACTTGAGTCCGAATGGGGCGGCGCGGGTAGAGGCGTTTTTCCTTTTTGCTTTGCGTGGACATCATTTTCTCAAACCCTTCATTCTAGCAGGCGCCAGGTCGATGTGACCAATGCTTTTTCAGTCGGAATCAGGCTAGCACTCGGCTCTCCAAAAAGGGATACCGACGGCGTATTCGCGTAACCTCGCCCAAATCCAGTCTTAGGCTTTGAATCCCGGCTCTTGCCCCCATCTCGGCCAATTTTTCTCCCCAAGGTCCGAAGACAGCGGAATGGCCGCCGTAAGTCACCGGTTTTTCATGGTGACCTGTGCCGACCTTGTTGAGACCGACGACATAGCAGAGATTTTCGATGGCCCGTGCCTTGAGCAGGCGGTGAAATGGTCGAGGCGTTCCTTCGGCCAGGCACTGGGGAGAAAAATCAGTCGCGTCCCCAGTTTGGATAGGCGGCGGAAGAGCTCGGGAAAGCGTAGGTCAAAGCATACGGCCAGGCCTATCTTCCCCCAAGGGCTGGAAAAGGCGACCACGCGTTTGCCCGCCTGAAAGCGTCGCGTCTCGCCGCCATAGGCGAAGAGATGAATTTTCCGGTACGAAGCGAGGCGTTTCCCGGAGGGCGTGATGACGTAGGCGGAGTTGTAGGCCCGTTTCTTCGCGAGTTCGAGCATGGAACCGACGAGATAACATTGACGGGTACGAGCGTAGTTTTGCAGCCATGCAAGGCATTCGGCGTTGCCTCGCGCCAAGGCCGCGCGGTGGTCGACGGAGAATCCGGAGGGCCACATTTCGGGGAAAACCAGCCAATCGCCGGGATTTGGACGCAAACTCTTGAGGAGGGACTGAAGCCCGTCGAGGGTGGCCGCGGGTCCGCCGGCTTTGGTGGAAAATTGAACTAAATGGAGGCCCAGCGTTTCTTTCATGATATTCCTTGACCCTATGAGGCCCATTTTCTAAATTAATCCTTTAAATCCGTGCATCCAAGGAAAATGGAGGATCTTCGCATGAAAACATCACAAAAAATCCTGAGCCTATTCTTTTGCTTCGGGATTGCCTTGGCCGGCGCCGCCTGTCAAAAAAAAGGGCCCGTCTCCTCGAATGACGGGGTCGACCTGATCAATATCCCGCTGGAGGCGATTCATTTCGATTTTGATAAATACAACATTCGCGCCGATGCGCAGCAGATTTTGTCCCGACATTCCGATTGGCTGAAGACCAATGCCAGCGTCAACGTCATCATCGAGGGGAACACCGACGAATGGGGCACGGAAGAGTACAATCTAGCGCTTGGCGAGCGTCGAGCCATGGCGGCCAAGACCTATTTGGTCAACCTTGGCATTTCGGCCGACCGGATGAACACCATCAGTTACGGGGAGTCCCGTCCGGTGAATCCCGAGCATAATCAACAGGCTTGGGACCAAAACCGCCGCGACGATTTCAAGGGACGAAAGTAAGTCTTTCGCCTTGTCCAGCCGCGATAAATTAAATAAAACCACAGGGAGGCCCGTTGTGCGTATCCTCTCTGTGGTTTTTAACGTTTTGGAGGCTTTCTCATGAAAAATCGCGGGTTTTTAAATAGCATGGCTGCCGGCTCCGCGGCGCTTTTAGCCATATTTTCCCTTGGAACACCGAGCCGAGAGGCAAGGGCGGAGAACGTCGCCGCACTGAGTGCAAAAGTGGATAATTTGGTCGCGACGAACCAGAAGAACTATCAAGACGTGGCGCAGGCCATGAATTCGATGACCGAGATCCAGCAAGAATTCCGGCAGATCAAGGGCCAACTCGATAGTTCCCAATACATCATGAAGGAATCCGACCGAGTCTACCAAGATCTCGACCTTCGGGTCTCGGCCTTGGAAGACAAGATCGGACAGATGCATAATCTGCTCAAGGATATCAGCCAAAAAATGGGCGCACCCCCGGCGGTGGCCGCGCCCAGCGCCGCGGTCAACCCTAACGAGGTGCAGGAGTTTCAATCCCTGTTGAACGTCGCCAACGCCCGCGATTATCGAAACGCCGCTTCCGGATTCATGGGTTACCTGAAAAAGTATCCCAAGAGCGAAAACGCCGGAAGCGCCCAGTATTGGGTGGGAGAGTGCTTCTATTCGATGGGAGACTATGCGAAAGCGATCAGCGAATTCCAGATCCTCTCCGAGAAATACCCCCAGCATCCGCGGGTGAAGGAAGGGGTCTACAAGCAGGGGATGTCCTTTATGAAGCTGAATAAGAACGCCGAAGCGAAATTATTCTTCCAGAAAGTCATCGCCACCTATCCGAATTCCGCGGAGGCCTTCCAGGCGAAGGGTCGCTTGGCGCGGCTCGAGGACTTGGAGAAATCCAATCCGACCTTAGCTCTGGGTCCCCGTTCCGACCCCAAGGCGACGCCAGCGCCGGTTCCGACCGGAGTGCCGGTCTATAAGCCCATCATGAAGCCGAACCCCATGCCTCGGGCTCCCTTGCCGCCGCCTCCGGGCACCACCGGAAATCCGACTTCACCCACGGCACCCTCCACCCCCTCTCAGCCCGCGCCTTCTAGCCCCGAGACGCCGACGACGCAGGACTCCGGCGCACCCTTGTTTTAAGGATTTGAAATGCTTGTCCTCGGAATCGAATCCTCCTGCGACGACCTCTCGATGGCCTTGGTCGATGGCGGCAAAGTCTTGTCCAACGTGACCGCGACGCAGACCCTCGATCACGCGCCTTTCGGCGGAGTGGTTCCCGAGATCGCCTCGCGCCGCCATTTAGAGCATCTCGAGCCGACCTTGGCCCTTGCTCTGGAAAAATCCGGAAAAAGCTTGGGCGAGATCGAAGGGATCGCCGCGACCTTCGCGCCAGGCCTGGTGGGTTCTCTTTTGGTCGGATTGAATTTCGCCAAGGCCCTGGCCTTCGCGCGAAATCTTCCCTTTCGCGGGGTGCATCATATCGAGGGCCATCTGTGGAGCGCCTTTCTCGAGAACGAAGCGCAGTACCCCTTCTTGGCCTTGGCCGTCTCGGGCGGGCACACCCATCTTTATTACGTGAAGGATTTTGGTTCCTACGAACTGCTCGGGCACACGGTCGACGACGCCGCGGGCGAGGCTTTTGACAAGGTCGCGAAACGCATGGGCCTGGATTTTCCGGGCGGCCCCGCCGTCGAGCGGTTGGCCCGAGCCGGAGATCCCAGGGCCTTCGAGTTCGCGGTTCCTCAAGTGAAGGGGCGTCCCTTGCATACCAGTTTTAGCGGCATGAAGACCGCGGCCATGGATTACCTGGCGAACCTGGAGGTCGAGCGACATCCCGATCTCGCTGCCTCCTTTCAGCGAGGCGTCGTTCGCGCCCTGATCGCGGTCCTGCGACGGGCCTCCGAGGCCCGACCGGTGCGCCAACTGGTGGCGGCCGGCGGCGTCGCCTGCAATGGACCGCTGCGCGATGCCTTGGCGGCGCTCGCGGCCGAAAGAAAAATCCCCCTGGTCTTGCCGGCGCCGAAATATTGCACGGACAACGGCGCGATGATCGCCTTCACCGGCGAAAAATACCTGAGCTCGGGGCGAACCCATCCCTTGAGCCTCAACGCCTGCGCCCGCCTTCCGCTCGGAGCGGACGCTTGAAACCCAAGAAATCCCTAGGCCAACATTTCTTGGCGCGCGGCGCGGTGATCAACCGCATACTTCGGGCCTTGGATTGCCAGCCCGAGGACAAGGTCCTGGAAATAGGCCCCGGTCGCGGCGCCCTGACTTTGCCCCTTCTCGATCAGGTCGGAACCGTCCTGCTCGTCGAGAAAGACGGCGAACTGGCCGAGCGTCTGCGGGAAAAGCTGGGCGAGAAGCCCGTCGAGATTTTAGAAGGCGATTTCCTCGAATTGGATTGGGCGGAGTTGGAGTCTCGGCTCGGCCGACGATTCAAGATTCTTTCCAACCTTCCTTACAACGTTGGGACCGCGATCTTCACCAAGCTCCTGCGCCGCGCGGCGCCCGGAACCGAGATGGTCTTGATGTTCCAGCGCGAAGTCGGCGAGCGCCTTTTGGCCAAGCCTCGCGGCAAGGAATACGGCTCGCTGAGCGTCTTCGCGCAGTTGGCGGCGGAGGGCCGCTTGGTGACCGTCGTCTCGCCCGCGGCTTTTCAGCCTCCGCCGAAAGTCGAGAGCATCGTGTTGCGTTTCCGAAAACGGGAGGATCCCGCCTTGCCTCCCGAGGAATGGGAATCGTTCGAAGCCTTCGTTCAAGCGGGTTTTGCGCAGCGTCGCAAGATGCTGCGGCAGAACTTGCGGGCGGTTATTCCGGGAGCTTTGGCGGAAGAGGTCGAGGCACGCCTATCCGCGGTGGGCGCCAATGCTCAGGCGCGGGCGGAAGAGCTTTCCGTCGAGCAGTGGATACGTTTGTTTAAGGCACGGTTAGAGACACTGGGTCGCTGACATCTCCGTTCAACTCCTGAATCAGGTCGATCTGATCCCCGGTAGCCCCGTCGATCAGCAAGGTGAAGGCGCCGTTCGCGTTCGCGACGGTTTCCGTGATGAAGGTTTGGGCGCGGGCCTCCCGCAACAAGAGATTTTTCAGCCAGGAAAAGGGCCCTACTTGATTGACGTTGCGGGCCTGCACCGTGGCATTGGGAAGCGCCGCGCCGTCTTGTCCGGTGATTTGGACCGCGCCGGTTTGGTCTGGCGGGGAAATTCTCATGAGTTGGGTGACGGGAGCTGGAATGGAAGCCGGGGGAGCGCCTCCTCCTCCGCAGCTGAACAAGGCCAAGAGGCAAAGCGAAAAGAGCAAACCGCGGAATCCGCTATTTCGAAGCGTGAAAGATTTCATCTCGGGGACCCTCCCATTTTCTAAGGCATCATAAACCGACCAACCAAACTCGACCATGAAAAAAAGCAGGGCGGACCCGTTGGGGTCCGCCCTGGAGAAGGATGGGGATATTTATTCGGAGTCGCGTTTCCGGAATCGCAGCCGAGTGATCAAGCCGGCGACGGCGAAGAGCAGGAAGGGCAGGGCGTTCGCGCCGTTGGGGATCTCATCGAGCCCGGCGACCAGGCTGCAACCGCCTTTGCCGCTGTCCTCTTGGTTGCCGCCCTTGGCGAGCATGGCGCGGGCCCAGATAGTGAGGGGCGATTGCTCGAAGTCGCTGTTCATCCAGTAGCCCTTCGTGGAGCGTTCCAGGACCGAGGTGCGCAGGACGTCCGCGACCGTCATGCCGCCTTGCGCTTCGAAGCGTTCATGGATGGAGCGCTCGAGATCGTTATGCCCGAAGTGGGCATCCCAGGCCGCGATTTCCACTCCGTAGTCCGAGACCGTGGGAGAGTAGACGCCCGAGGCATCCATCAGGAAATTGACGATGTCCGTCTCTAGCTTGGGCAGGCACGCCTTGCCCTGCTTGTCGCAATCCGAGAGAAATTGGTCATAATCCGCCAAGCGGTTGCCTTTGAGCAGTCCGCCTTCTCCGACCAAGGTCAGGTCTTGGACATCTTGCACCGCTTTGTAGGCCTCCCGGAAATATTGGAGCGAGTCGTTGAGGTGCCCGATGGTGATGTCCACCTCTTCCGGGTTGACGTCGGGACGATTGCGGCCTTCCTTCAGCGCGAGGATCGCCGTTTGGATAGCGCTTTCGAATTTCTCGCGTTGCGCCCCGAGGTCGGTGAGGGGATTGACGAGCTTGGTTTCCTGCAAGGCATCCGAAAATTCCAGGATGGTATTCGGGAGGGTCCGCAGCTCTTCCTTGAGGTCATTGGAAGCTTGCATCACCTCGTCCGCCCGGCCTTCGGTGTAGGCCGCCGCGCCGCGGCTGAGTCCCAAGAACAGATGGATCTGCTGGCTGATGAGCCGGTAAGAAGGCGAGTCGCGGTCCGGTATCTCGAACTCCTGACCGGTGGCCAAAAAGACGACTTGAGGGATGAGTCTATCCACTTCTTCCTGCGAGGCGGAGTAATAGATTGGGCCATCGCCGGGCTGCATCGGCGTCAGGTCGCAGACCGGATCCCAGCACCACGATAGCACCCAATTGGCTCCTTGCCCGAGTCCGGTTCCAATGGTGGCTCCGGCAATCACGGCGGCGGCGACCCCCGCGGCCGTCACCGCGGCTCCGTAAGCGGCGACAGCGGCGGCGACGGCGGCTTCCGCGAGGCCCACGGCGGTGGTCGCCTCTCCAATCACGATAATCGATCCGCCGGCCTTGGCGAGATCCAGTGCGGCCTTGGCCTGGTCCAAGTTCGCCTTGGCCAGATCCAGTGCCGCTTTGGCGGCGGTCAGAACGGCTGCTGCCGTGGCTCCGCCCGCTTTGGCGACGGTCATGGTATAGTCTTTGGTCGTTTCCCAGAGTGAATCGTCGGCGCGGGCTTTCGGAAGCGCGCCGATGAAGAGACTGCAGGCGAGAGACCCGGCCAACACTCGGCGGGCGAAAGATTGGAATTTCATGAGATCCTCCTTAAAAAGTGATGAATGACTGAGTAAAATGCAGGAAGGAGGCCAAGTGTTGACTAGTATGAAATAATTGATGATTTTTTGATTTTGATATATTTTTATTTAAATTAATCGTTTAAATTATGAAAAATTATCGATATAAAAATCTATAA
>JAIOPF010000138.1 GCA_021414045.1 Deltaproteobacteria bacterium
CTTGCGACTGACTCACCGTCCCCATGCACCGCACACCTACCATCGAAACTCACGAGGAAGTCATGTTCTTCGACACCGACTGCGGCGGCGTGGTCCACAACCTCGCCTACCTGCGCATGATCGAAACCTGCCGCCGCCCGGTGATCGCCGCGGTCAACGGATTCGCTTTGGGTGGGGGGCTCGAGCTCGCTCTGGCTTGCGACTTCATCTATGCTTCGGAGAACGCCAAGTTGGGACTGCCCGAAGTCAATTTGGGGATCTTTCCTGGTTTCGGCGGCACCCAGCGCCTGCCTCGGCTGATTGGTAAGAACCGAGCCAAGGAACTGATCTTCACGGCCCGCATCATCTCGGCCAAGGACGCCCATGAGATGGGATTGGTCAACAAGATTTGCGGAGCCACGGAACTCTTGAAGGACGTCGAAGTTGTCGCCAAAGAGATCATGGCGAAGGGCCCCGTCGCGATCGAACTCGCCAAGCGGGCCGTCAACGACGGAGCGGACCTTGATTTGAGCAGCGGCCTCGCGGTGGAACGCGCGGTCTTCCCCTTGATCTTCGCTACCGAGGATCGTACCGAGGGCGTCACCGCCTTCTTGGACAAACGCAAAGCCGAGTTTAAAGGAAAGTAAGATGGATTTTGCACTGAACGAAGAACACAAAATGATACGCGACATGGCCCGCAACTACGCCCAAAAAGAATTGGCTCCGGTTGCCGCCGAATTGGATCAAAAAAGCGAATTTCCCAGCCGCCATCTCCCCAAGATGGCCGAGTTGGGCCTCTTGGGCATGATGGTGCCGACGGAGTGGGGCGGGTCGGGTCTCGACACGCTGGCCTACGTTCTCGCTTTGGAAGAAGTCTCGGCGGCCTGCGCCTCGACTTCGGTGACCATGTCCGTCAATAATTCTCTCTACTGCGGTCCCATCGTGAAGTTTGGCACCGACGCGCAGAAGGAGAAGTACCTCACTCCCTACGCCTCGGGCCAAAAATTGGGCGCTTATGCCTTGTCCGAGCCGGGCACGGGTTCCGATGCCGCCAACCAGCAGACCACGGCTGTGCTCAAGGGCGACAAATGGATCCTGAACGGACGGAAGAATTTCATCACCAATGGACCGAATGCCGATGCGATGATCGTCTACGCCATGAACGACAAAGAGAAACGCCACAAGGGCATCTCGGCCTTCTTGGTCGAAAAGAATTTTCCCGGCTTCGCCGTGGGCAAGGTCGAGAAGAAGTTGGGTATCTGCGCTTCCTCCACCTCCGAGATCGTCTTGGACAACTGCGAAGTTCCCGCGGCCAATTTGTTGGGCCAGGCGGGGCAGGGCTTCACGATCGCGATGAGTACCCTCGACAGCGGACGCATCGGAATCGGGACTCAGGCCTTGGGCATCGCCCGCGCCGCTTACGAGGCCGCCCGCAAATATTCCACCGAGCGCGAGGCCTTCGGCAAGAAGATCTATGAGTTCGGCGCCATCGAGGGCTTCATCGCCGACATGGCTACCGAAGTCGACGCGTCCCGGCTCTTGGTTCACCGTGCCGCATGGTTGAAGGACCAGGGCCAGCCCTTTGGTAAAGAGGCTTCGATGGCCAAGCTTTTCGCCTCGGAGACCGCGATGCGGGTCACCAACAAGGCGATTCAGGTTCACGGCGGTTATGGCTACATCAAAGAATATCCGGTCGAGCGTTACTACCGCGATGCCAAGATCACCGAGATCTACGAAGGCACCAGCGAGATCCAGCGTCTCGTGATTTGCCGACACGTTCTCAAGGAAATTCAATAAAGAAGACCCCGTCTCTGGGTCTCGAGGTGTTCCTATGTTTCGTTGGACTTCCCGGAAACTGCCTTATCTTTTTGTCCTGGCGCTTGTTCCAGCCTTTTCTTCGAGTCCGGTCTGGGCGGGTTCCGGGGTGACGGCCAACCCTCCTCAGCTTAATTTTGGCGATCAGGCGGCGGGAACTTCAAGCTCCCCGCAAAACCTGGTTCTGACCAATGCTTCAGGGGCGGATCGTTTGGTCGGCGACATCTTGATTTCGGGCACCAATCCCCAGCAGTTTCAGATCGCCACCGACCTTTGCTCGGGATTGACCTTGGCCGATGGCGAGTCCTGTTCCTTGAGCGTCCTATTCTCTCCAGATCCCGATTTTTTGGACGGGGATGGCGCGGCGGACGCGCTGCTTCTCGTTCCCTTCGACGGAATTCCCACGCTTTCGATTTCGATTCAGGGGAATAGCCTGCTTCCCGTCATCTCTGTTTCTTCGCTTTCGCTGAATTATGGCCACGAAGTCGCGGGGCGATTGAGCGACCCGCAAACGGTTACGATCACCAATACGGGCGAGTCGGACCTCACGATCGGCGACAACAAAGTGATTGGCCAGGCGCCCGCGGATTTTGGTCTGACGATGGATTTCTGCAGCTTTCAAACCCTGGCGCCGGGCGATTCTTGCCAAATCGCGATCAGCATGAGGGCCACTGAAATCGGCGATCGCACGGCTCAATTCGTGATCGAAAGTAACGATCCAACTCAGCCCTTCGTTAAGATTGATTTGAGCGGAGAAGGCACGGGGTCGGGTGGTTGCCAGATGATCGCCGAAGGTCTGGCGCCTATCGGAAGCGGCTTTTGGATATTGCTGGGAAGTTTAGCCTTGGTTCTCGGCGGTTCCAGGCTGAAACGAATCCGAGATCAGTTTATCGCCCAATCCTTGAAAGAATTTTCCCGAACCGTAACGAATATCCCATTGGGTTCTATCCAGCTTGAGGGTTCCATCGGCTTGGATGGTATCCCCTTGAAAACTCAAGGTCGCCGGAAAAGTGACGGGTTTCTTGATGCCCTTGATGGTGAGGTCGCCGGTGATACTGACCTGGTTCTTGCCCAAGTCCTTGATCGCGGTGATCTTGAATTGGCTTTCGGGGTTTTTCTCCACCGAGAAGAAATCTTCCGAGAAGAGGTGGTTGGTCAACTTTTGGTTGGGGCCATCCGGGAGGTCGAGGACCTTGATGGTCTTCATGTCGACCGCGAATTCTCCGCCGGTGATTTTTTGGCCATCCAGGGTAACTTGACCGCTTTTTAAAGAGACCATGCCATTGTGTTGG
Organism: Deltaproteobacteria bacterium; assembly: GCA_021414045.1. GTDB lineage: Bacteria > UBA10199 > UBA10199 > DSSB01 > DSSB01 > DSSB01. The sequence continues at coordinate 3,087 of JAIOPF010000138.1, forward strand.
CCGGTGACTTTCTTTCCGACCCAGGCAATTTGGCTTTGCTGAAGGTCGAGTTGATAGACTTCGGCCGAGGCTAGGATGGGGAAGGCAATCAGCAGGGCGAAGGCTAGGGCTAGGCGTTTCATGGGTCCTCCTCTTGGGGTTTGATTCAGTAACGCAATGGACAAAGTTCTGGTTTAAGTCTTTAGGAAGGGCATTCTATAGCGCTTCTTGGCCCCACTGTGAAGCGGTTGACTTTAGGCCTAGCGTGGGTTTGATAGAGCCATGAGCTCCCCGACACCCAAAAAATCCGTCACAACCCTTTCCGGAATTCCCCTAAAAGAAGTCTACGACGAGCAGGATCTCAAGGAAGCGAATCCCTCGGAGAGACTGGGCAAACCCGGCGAATTTCCCTATACCCGAGGCGTTTACCCCTCGATGTATCGGGGACGGCTCTGGACCATGCGGCAGTTCGCCGGATTCGGCACGCCCGAGCAGACCAACCAACGGTTTCACTATTTGATCGACCATGGACAAACGGGGCTGAGCACGGCGTTTCATTTCCCGACGCTGATGGGTTACGATTCCGATTCTCCTCGGGCGCGCGGTGAAGTTGGCGTTTGCGGCGTTGCTGTGGACACGCTCCGCGACATGGAAGTGCTCTTCGACGGCATTCCCTTG
>JAIOPF010000139.1 GCA_021414045.1 Deltaproteobacteria bacterium
GAACTCAAATTCCCCTCCCATCCCTTGAACCAGGTTCCCGACAAGGATTTGGCCGAGCTCGCCCACCGCCTGCATCATTGGGAGCTTTTTCCCGACGGCACCGAAGGCTACGATAAGGCTGAAGTGACTCGAGGCGGGGTCGACACGCGCGAGATTTCCTCGAAAACCATGGAATCGTTGAAGATGAAGGGGCTCTATTTCGTCGGCGAAGTGCTCGACGTCACCGGGCATTTGGGTGGCTTTAATTTCCAGTGGGCCTGGGCCTCGGGCTTCGCTGCCGGTCAGGTGGCTTGAACCAAGGCGTCTTTCTCGGCGCGGCTTAAACGCTTGATCTCCGCCTCCCGAATCGAGGCGGTGGATCGATCGCCTCGCTTTTCCGAATAGATCAGCGTCACCGGCAAGCGTGCGCGAGTGTATCGCGAAGCTTTGCCCTTATTATGGCTGTCCAGACGGCGCTCGAGATTGTTGGTGATCCCCGTGTAAAGGCTGCCGTCTCCGCAGGACAGGATATAGACAAACCACTCGGCTTGATTCATGATCGGCCCTATGGACGTACCCTCGTTAAAAAATCTCCAGAAACACGCCCTTCGCATCGTGCAAAATCCCGAGCACTTGAGTCAGCTGGTCCGGGACGCCGATGCCAATGCCGAAGCCCACCAATCCCGTATCGAAAAGTTCTGGCACGAACTCAAGTCTCTTTTACGGCTGCTTCAAGCCTACGTGACGGGCCGTTACCGCGACGTGCCTTGGAAGACCTTGTTGGCATCCATTGGCGCCGTGCTTTATTTTCTTAACCCCTTCGATCTCATCCCCGATTTTATCTACGGCTTTGGTTATATCGACGACGCCCTTGTCGTCGGGATGGTCTTAGGATCCATTCGCAAGGACTTAGACAGGTTCAACGATTGGGAAAAGACCGCAAAAAATTAAGCAAATGCCGATTGAAGACCTCGGGATTCTCGAGGTTGCTCATGTGTCCCGCTCCGGGCAGGATTTCGAGTTGGGATCCCGGGATTTTTTGGTGCATGGCCCGCGCGGCATCCGGCGGGGTCACCTTATCCTTTTCACCCACCAAAATAAGCGTCGGGACTTGAATCTTCCCCAGGGAGGATGTGGTGTCGCTGCGCGCGGCGAGAGCCAAGAGCGTCCCCGCGATGCTGAGCGGCGGCGTCTTAATAATGACGTCGCGGATCTTGGCCACCGCCTCGGGATTTTTCGAAAAAGTCTCCTGCGCAAAGATGGCCGGAAGAAAACCCTCGGCGAAGGCGGCGGAACCGCTGGCCTTGACGTCTTTGATCTGAGCAGCCCGACGAAGCTTGACCTCGTCGGTATCGGCCTCGCTGCGCGTGTCGCAGAGGACGGCGCCGAGGATGCGTTCCGGATTTCGGTCCAGGGCTCGCAGCGCGATATAGCCGCCCATCGAGAGTCCAACGAGGACGGCGCCCGGAATTCGCAGGCGACCCATGAGAGCGATCAAGTCGTCGACATGGCCTTCGATGGTGTACTGTCCGTCGCCGCGATCGCTGCAGCCCAAGCCGCGCAGGTCGTAGGCGATGGCGCGGAATTCAGGAGGCATCGCCTCGAGTTGCCCTTGCCACATCTCCTGGCTGAAGGGAAAACCGTGAAGGAAGAGGACCGGCAATCCGCGCGGATCGCCGCGGTCAATGATCGTGTCCATGGTGGCCATGAGCGTGACCGTGGGCCAATTCTTGGTCGGTGGCTTCCCGGGTCTCGACGACCTCGACTTGGAAAGTGAGGTCGACGCCCGCAAGGGGATGATTTCCGTCGAGGGTCACCGTGGTCTCGTTGAAATCCGCCACCGTCATCGGAGGACCGCCAGGGGTATTGCCGACTTGGAATTGGTCGCCGATCTTGAGTTCTTTGACGGGAAACTTGTCGCGAGGAACCTCGAGCACCAAAGTCTCGTCCCGTTCCCCATAGGCCTGAGCAAAAGGAACATGCAGGGTTTTCTTGTCGCCCTTGTTCAAGGCCGTCATCTGGCTCTCAAGGCCCGGGATCATCTGTCCAACGCCTTCCATATAGGAAAAGGGTTCGCCATCATCGGTGGAATCGATGAGATTGCCGCCCGGATCTTTGAGGGAATAAAGAAAAGAAACAACTCGCGGATTAGCCATGATTTTCTCCTTGGCCGCGGAAGATAGACGACTTATCTTGTTGAAATCCAGTATTTTTGCCGAGGGAAGACAATTTATCGACGCCTGGATCGGAATCGCTCGAAAGGAAGGGTGGCTGAAGATGAAGAGAATGCACAATACTTCGATTTTGCTTTTGGCCTCATTGGTAGGGATGGGGGCTTCTCCCCTGCACGGCGAAGACAAGGCTTTGTCCATACGCCCGCCGACCGTCGATATCTATCAAGTCCCATTCGACGAATTGGATGTCAATCACGACGGCATCCTATCCAAGTCCGAATGGCGCGGGGACATCCAGGAATTCTATCAACTCGACGACAACGGCGACGGCGTGCTCACGCGAGTGGAGTTTTCCGACCGCTCGGACGAGC
>JAIOPF010000140.1 GCA_021414045.1 Deltaproteobacteria bacterium
ATAGTGATTGGGTTTTTCGCAGGAAGAACAAGATATCCTGCAAGTTCCAACCATCGACGAATTCTAGAACCAAATAATGATTGTTTCCCTCAGAGAAATATTCGTGAGCTGCGATGATGTTTGGGTGACTGAGCTCGGAGAGGGTGTCGAATTCGGAGCGTAACATTCGAATAAAGGCGCCGTCGTAGCTGAACTCCTTCCGCAATGTCTTAATTGCGACCTTGGTTGACGGCTTTTCCAGGTCTTCAGCGAGGAGAATCTCCGCGGTTCCGCCTCGGGTCAAATGTTTGAGTATGCGGTATCTGCCGCGGAGGCAATGGGGTTTTGCGTTCATGAAGCGTGCTTTCTAATTTCTAATTTCATTCCCCAAATCTCCTGTATTAATATATATTAAGACGGCTTAGTTTATGCGGCCCCAAGGGATTCTATAAAGGAAAATATATATGAACGAATTAAGGGGGAAAAAAGCGCTCGTTTTGGGTTTGAATCAAGAAGGTTACGAGGTGCTCAAGGCTCTCGCCGGCCTCGGGGCGAAGGCGATCGGTTACGGCAACATCACCGACGGAGAATGGGGCAACAGAACCTCCCAAGAACCGCTTCCACGATCGGTTCAGATCTTTGAAAGCGACGAACCCCCTCCCGAGGCCTTGCAGGTGAACGTGGTGGTGGTCGCCTCCAGACAAAAGGCCTATCTTCCTATTTTGGAAGCCCTTAAATCTAAAGGTGTCCAGTTTTACACTCCGATACAGTTCGTGCTTCAGTTTTCTAAGGTTCCGATCATTGCCGTCACCGGGACTAACGGGAAAAGTTCAGTCGCAAAGTTGACCGAATTAATGCTTTCTAAATCGGGAAAATCCGTTCTCCTAGCCGGCGGCTCCTTTCAGCCTTACTCAAGGCTGCTCACCAGCAAAATGAAATTCGACATGGCTGTTTTCGAGGTCAACAGCACCACTCTTGCTGCCGAGACTGATTTTAAGCCGCAGGTGGCTATCGTTACGAATATCGTCCCGTCGCATTTCGAGCGTCACGATAGCTTTCAAGAATACCTCCGCGCCAAAGGAAAGATTTTTGCGAAACAAACGGCGGAAGATTTGGTGGTGTATAACGCGGAAAATCCCTACGTGGTGGATATGGTCAAGGCGGCGAAGTCGCGGCGATTTCCGGTTTACAACGCCCATTTGCAAGAAGGGGTGGAAAGTTCGCCCGCAGGACAATGCTACTACAAGAAGCAAGCCGTATATTACTGTCTTCCAGGCAAGGAACCCGAGATCTATTCCACTCTTTCCTGGCAGGTGAAGGGCCGTCATTTTATCAGCAACGTGCTTTGCGCCTTGTCCGCGGCGCGCGCGATGGGGGCAGATTATGATTCCATCGTCGCGGCCTTGGATCAGTTTGAAGGGCTTCCACATCGCATGAAAAAATGTCTCGAGAAGGATGGGCTAACTTTTTATGACGATTCCCGTTCGTCAAATCCCGCCTGGCGCCTTTTATCCGAAAGCACGTCAAGCTGTTCATTATCGCCGGAGAGGGAAGAAGAAGGATGTTCTTTTACCTCAAGGACATAACGGATACCTACCTCGTTGAGACCCTTCAGGAGGCGGTGCATTTAGCGCGAGATGCCTCTCAAAAGGGCGACATCATCGTCTACTCTCCCGCAGCGCCTCCTGAACCGCACTTGTACGGAGGCTTCGATGGACGAGGGAATGCCTTCATTGAAACCCTCAATCAAGAGTTTGGACTGGATTTTGAAAAGATACGCCGGGCCATGTCCATTCAGCCCGGCGGTATCAAAATGTAAAATCGGGTTTTGTTCCCTAGATGCGATCAACCATCGGCTTCGTATGAAGCACCCATGGGGTAACCGCTTGCGCCGAGCTCCGCCATGTCTTGGATGTGCCCCTCGTTTCCAGCCTCCGTATTCCGAGGAGCGGGGTAAAAATTCTCATTTTTCTGAGTAAGCGTGGAATGCGTGGTGGTGAGAGTATAGCTTGTGGAGTCTTCATTGAAGAAGTCGAGGTTTGTGTCTCCGATCTTCACCTGATTAGCGGTGTCTCCCTTCGATGCGGTATAACCCAAGGCAGTCAGGCAATCGATGAGATTCTTCCCCATTTCGACTTCGACGTCCTGCATTTTTTTGTAGTCGTCGTCGTTTTTCGTGAAATATTTATTTAAGGTGCTCCAAGTCCCTTGGCTGGGATCGGACTCGGAATCCGCGTGCCAATTATCGTCTTCTCTTTTCGCTTCGGCGTTGGCATTGGAGATATCCGTATCGCGCTTGGTTTTCAGCTGCTTCCAGTCGTCAATTTTTCCGTCTGCGGGAACGCCCAGCTGATTGAGCATTTTCATGAGGGGACCCATATCCGCTGGGGGTTGAGGAAGATGGTCAAGGTCGACCCCCGCTGATTTTGCCGCATCAGCGACATCTTGCGGTGTTTTTCCGGGGATCTTGTCTGCTAAGTCCCTAGCCGCCTTGGGGATGGCCGCTTGTTCGGAAAAGTCTTGGTTCACTTCGTCATAAAGCTGCTGGGCCTGATCGATGCTGTCTCCTTTGAGGTCAAGCGAGCTTAAGGCGCGTTCCAGTTTCGCATTCATCCCCGTCTTTGCAGAGTCTGAAAGGTCGCTGCCTTGAATCTGCGACTTGAGGTCCTCAACTTGTTTTTTTAGTTCTTCTTTGGGAGCTGCCAGGTCATCTTCCGTGGGCTCGCCGGTTCCGTCGACTCCACCCATATCGGGGGGATAAGCGAGCTCGTTCATCTTGGTTGCGATCGCTGCGAATGCTTCTTGCTGTGCCTTGCCAGGCGACATTCCAGCAGCCTTGTTGATATCTCCCCACACCGTGGCGTAATCCGCTCCCAATTCTTTTTTCATTTTTCCGGCCATGTCGCGAAGACTGGTAGCAGATAATTCACCTTGAGGTCCTCCGGCTCCTTCTGCGTTCGGATCTCCACCCAAGTCCTCACCGACGTAATTATCACCCGACCCCTCACCGTAGGAATCGTCCATGCCGTAATTGTCGTCCGGATATTCGCCACCCGTTGGTCCAGTCGGGCCCGTAGGACCTGTCGAACCGCCACCGTAAGCATTGGCGTAAGGATCGCTCCCATAATTCTTGCTGTAGGGATCTTGCGGGGGGGGAGTTTGGTTATTCTTAACTGGAGTGCTCATGGATTCGATCCTCCTCAGGATTCGTGCTTTTAAGTATTCTGAATCCCTTGCTTTTTATTGTCCAGTCCGTCTTCAAAGCCAGGGGGCTTTCATTTCTGGTAGCAAGGTTACGTTATCTTTTTTCGGGGGTGGAGAGGGAAATCGAGAGAAATATCAACAGAATCTCCGCCCCCGAAGCCCATTAGATCCACTGCTATTCTCGGTTTATCCGCCTAAGCAGTTGTGACACCTCAAAAAAAAGCTTCTCTTCTTGTTTGTGAGTCGCTGATCTTCCATTGAGGACTAAAACCCTCATTTCTTGGACGGAAGGTGAAGGCGAAAGGGAGCGATCGTCAAGCTTTCCGACAGTCGGGACAGTTTTGCTGCATTTTAAGGCGAAAATTTCTAAAAGGGTTCTTGAATTTGGAGTTTTTACGTACGGAATTTTTCTATATTGGGGCATCAAACCTCCATAAAAATACCTCAATTGAGGGTTATCCTCCCCATTTTTGAACTATTAGGGTTAGCGATCGAAATGAAAAAAAGCATATAATTATTTGTTTTTATTTGGTTTATTAAAAATTTTACAGTGTCCATTTTACTGGCCCGTTTTATGCACGATTTTCAATTGTCAGCTTTTTCAGCGAAAGCGAGTAGGCACATGGCTTGGAAACCCAAACAAGAGACGAATTCGGAGATCCTGCAGGAATTGATACGCGAGGATTCCCCGACGGGGAAATCCGCAAATCCCAAGCCCTCGAAAGTGAAAGAGCAAACTGGCGACCAGTCATCGGGACCTCACTGGCAGGTCCAAGGCACCAAGCCGACGCCCTTCGTCGACGATTTTTTCTTAAGTCATCCAGACAAAGTCCTCGGCATCTGATTGCACCATCACATGCCAAAAAATGCCCCGGTCGCCCTGGGGCATTTTTTTTACTTTTCCACAGCCTAGGTTCTTCCCATTTGGGATAACTTATGATAACTCCATGATATCTGAAGTGAAGACTCGAAAGGAGGTCCTGTGGAAAAGTCCAGTTTTTCGAAGCGATTTTGGGGTCTGGTGTTTGCCCTGACGATCCTCGGATCGGTAGGAGCGGTTGCCAAGGCCTTGGCCGCCAATGAGGCGGTACCCGAAAAGAACCTGCAAACGGCTCCGGCCCTTGCCTCTAGTGCTCCGGCAGCTTCGTCCCCCTCCCAGGGAGGCCTAGCCACGGATGCCGGTCAAGAGTTCAAGTCCGGCGCTGGCGGGATAGGTCGTGGTTTCACGAAGGGTGCCCAGGTTACTGGGCACGCTTTTAAAAAGGCCGGAACGACGATGGCAAGCGGCTTCAAAAAAGCCGGCAGTGCCATTCGCAATTACTTCACGGGTAAAAAAGACAATGACGTTGAAGAATCCGATCTAAGCGGTGTTAAGGGCGACGAAGCCTCCGCCGCGTCGCCTCATGACAATGCGGCGCAAGAGTTGGATGCCGTCGGCAACGAAATGCCCAAGAAGGCTGAGCCGCGAAAGCTTTCCAAGAAAGCTTCGGCTCCCGCTTCCGAAGTGAATTAGCCGGTCAAATCAAGCGACGCTGACGCAGGTATTCCCCGATACGCGCAAGGCCTTCGTGTATCTTCTTTAGATCGGTGGCGTAAGAAAATCGGATATAGCCTTCTCCAGAAGGTCCGAAGTCGATTCCCGGCGTGACTCCCACTTTCGCTTTCTCCAATAGATCGAAAGCGAAGCGGTAAGAGTCTTTGGTGTAATGCTTCGCGTTCGCGAAAACGTAAAAGGCTCCGGTGGGATCGTTCGCCACGCCGAAGCCCAGTGACTTCACCCCCGCCAGCATGGCTTTCCTTCTCTCATCGAAAATCTTTCTCATCCGTTTCTGATCGGCCTCCGCCCGCTCCAGAGCGGCGATTCCAGCGGCTTGGACGAAGCTTGAGGCCGAGATGAAGAAGTTTTGCGCCATGTTCTGGAAAATTTTCGAAAAGACCCTGGGAAAGATCAAATACCCCAAGCGAAACCCGGTCATGGCGTAAGCCTTTGAAAAACCGTTCAAGACGAAAGCGCGGTCGGTGAATTCGAGTATGGAGCGCTCTTCTCCGGAATAAGTCAATCCATGGTAGATCTCGTCGCTGATGAGATATTTTCCGGTCTTCGCCAAGCTCTTCATGACGGAAGAGGGCAGTGGGCAACCCGTAGGATTGGCTGGCGAGTTGATCAGGACGGCCTTGGTCTTTTTCCCGAGTTTTTTTCGCACGGCTTCGGGCCGAAACTGAAAGCCGTCTTCTTCCCGTACTTTGACGAAAACCGGGCGGGCCTCCGCGAAACGCAAAAAGTTGGCGTAACAAGGATAGTGAGGGTCGCTTAAGACCACCTCGTCTCCTCGGTTGAGCAGGGCGTTGAACAGTAAAAGCATGGCGGGGGAGGTCCCCGCCGTCACCAGGATTTGATCCGGATACAGCTTAACCCCGTAGCGACGGCGATAATGGGCGCAGATGGCCTCCCTTAGGGCTGGCATGCCCAAGGAGTGGGTATATTTGGTGAAATCCCCCTTCAGCGCCTTGATGGCGGCCTCTTTGACCGCCCGGGGAGGGGGAAAGTCGGGTTCTCCAACGGAGAAGCTGATGACATCATGGCCGAGCTGTGCCATGCCTTGGACCTTTTCCAAGACGTCCATGGCGATGAAAGAACGAAGCTTTTCGGTACGTCGGGCAAGTTTCATCTTCTTGATCTCGCTTCATATCCCGCCGTCCTCCCCGTCGCAACTTTTGTCTTTCCCCGCCGATCCTTAATGGAGACGAAATTTATGAAGGTCTTTTGTTCCGGGGCCTTTTTTGGCCTCATCTTTTGTTCGATCGCGATTTGGTTTCTCAAGCTGTCCCCTTGGGCCATGATGCCCGACTTGCGTCCCTCGGTTTTCATTCTCGGCGGGGGTTTGATGGGCGGCTTGATCCACCAACTGATAGGAAGTGACCCGAATGTCTCCACCGAATAAGATTTCAGCGCCTTTAGCGGGAATTTACGACGAGGAAGCCGGCGTTTGCCGCATGGTTCCCGAGGAAGAGGCCGTTTGCATGGCCGAACCGACGGTTTCCGCCCCGATTCCGACTCAAGATGCCTACCTTTCCCGGGTTTCCCGATCACAACTTTTGGCCGACGCCTTCGGTCCTGCGCGGCGGGTCAATCCTTTGCTGAGCGAGTCTCCCACTCAGTATTCGCCTTGGGCTATTTTGACTGGCCTTACCGGTTGCAGCGGACCCGCGGAGCCTTCGGCGCCCGGAGATCCCATCCGTTCGGCGACGCCCTTGGGCGCCGAGTTGGTCATGAATCCCCAGCCCTTGAGGGGAAATCTCGACGGCGTCGATCTCAGCGGAGCGGCTAGTCAGAGCAGCGTCGTTTGGTCGGTCTTCGATTCGACCACGCCCGCGAACACCGGAACTTTCGCCTTCCTCCGCAGCGGCACCAGCGGCGGCAGCGTGTTTCAGCTCAGCAATGAAACCTCGGCGAGGCATTTGACGACCACCGGCGCGACG
>JAIOPF010000025.1 GCA_021414045.1 Deltaproteobacteria bacterium
TGATCGAGACCGATTCGCCTTTCCTGACGCCGATTCCCTTTCGTGGCAAGCGAAACGAGCCGGCCTACGTCGCCTACGTCGCGCGAAAAATCGCCGAGTTGAAGGGGCTCCCCGTCGAGGAAGTCGCGGAACGAACCACTGCGAACGCAAAACGCCTTTTTTCCCTAGGATAATATTATGGAACGTTTCCATATTTTGCTCTTCGACGGGTGCGAGGAACTCGACGTCTTCGGACCTTGGGATACCTTGCAGTCCGCCCGTTCGCTCGGTGCCCCTTTCGAAGTGTCGATGGGCACCGCGGGGCCCGCGAAGGAAATCCGCATGGCCTTCGGCGCCCGCCTGAGTGGGGTGGAGACCTTGGCTCCGCGCGCGGGGGATTGGGTGATTGTTCCCGGCGGAGGCTGGAACGTGCGCGCCGCGAGCGGGGCTTGGGGCGAAGTGCAGCGCGGGGAACTTCCAAAAATCTTGGCGGCTTGGCACGCCACCGGCGTTTTCATGGCCTCCGTTTGCACCGGAGCCTTGCTGCTGGGAGCCGCCGGAATCACGAAGGGTCGCTGCGCCGCCACGCATCACGGCGCTCGCGAGGACTTGGCAGCCATGGGAGTGAGCGTCGTTTCCTCTCGAGTCGTCGACGACGGAGATTTGTTGAGCGCGGGAGGGGTGACCTCGGGAATCGATTTGGGGCTCTATTTGGTCGAGCGCCTCGTCGGTGCTTCGCTTCGCGAAAGTGTCCGGGAACGTCTCGAATACGTGCCCACCGGCGAAGTTCATTTCGGACCAAAAGGAAAACCGCCGCGATGAGCCTGAATTCCATCAAGACCTTGAGCTATGTGCCGACTCTCGATCCCAAGGTCGTGAAGGTGGTGGCTTGCGTCATCGAACGTTGCGGAGAATTCCTCATCACCAAGCGCCTCAAGACCTCGCATCTCGGGCATTGCTGGGAGTTTCCCGGCGGGAAGGTCGAGAGCGGAGAAAGCCTGGCCGAATGCGCCGTCCGAGAATGCCGCGAGGAAATCGACGTGGTGGTGAAACCGTTGCGGCTGCTGGACGAGATTTCCCATGTCTATCCCGAAAAAAGCCTACATCTTTATTTCGTGCTCTGCGCGCTGGATTCCGGGAACCCCCGGGCCGTGGAATGCGCCGAGTGGTGCTGGGTGCAGCCCCGCCGCTTGTCGGAGTTCGAATTTCCGGAGGCGGATAAAAAGATCATCGAGGCGCTCTTGCGCGGCGGTCCATAGACCGCTTCAGTGGCGCATCAGGTTCTGCTTGGGAATCTGCGGCGCCCGGTAGATCTGGTGGGTATCGCGTTGGGGCATTTTATGGACGGCCGAAGCTTCCGCGCGGTGGGCCGGCTTTAGGTCTTTCCTTGATTTGCGCGCCAGGTATTCTCGGAGTTTCCGCCCCGTCAAGCGGTTCACGATTTCGGCGGCGGCGATGGACCCTAGCGCCAGGGCGATCTTTCCCTTGTTCTTCATTAAAAAATTTCCAATCTTCTTCGATTGTCGAATGAAGTTTTCCATAAGATTTCTTTCTAGGAGATTTCTACACGGGAAATCTCCTTTCCTTGGCCCTCCCCAGACTTCGTTTTCCCTGGGAGGGGAGAGGGAGGAGCTTTGGGCCCCTCCCTCCCTTTCGAGTGTTGGAAAGGTGATTATTCGCTTTTGTCCTGCCAGGAGCCGAGTTGTTTCTCGGCTTCGTCTTTAGCTAGGCCGTACTTTTCCTGCAACTTGCCCACCAGTCGGTCTTTCTTACCTTCGATCTGGTCGAGTTCGTCGTCGGTGAGCTTGCCCCATTGCTCTTTCACCTTGCCTTTGACTTGCTTCCAATTGCCTTCGATTCGGTCCCAGTTCATGGTTATTCCTCCTCGGCTTCTATGTCGCGACCGGCTTGGTTCTGCTCCCGGCGCTGCATCGGATTTTCCTTATCCTTATTTTGTCCTTCCTGCCCGGAAGGACGGCCTTGATTTTGCTCTTTGGAACGCGAATCATCGCGCTGGCCTTGTTGGTGTTGGCCCTGCTGGGGACCCTGATTTTGTTGTTTTTGCGTTCCTGGTTGATTTTTTTGTTCTTGTGTCATGGTCTATTTCTCCTTTTTTATGTTGGGATATTCATTTCCTTTTCATCAAACCGATGAGGAATCCTACGCCGGCGGCCACTAATAAAGCCTGCATGGGACGTTTCTGAATTTGCCCTTCGATTTTCTTTTCGGCGCTCGCGACCTTGTGCTGGCCGGAATCGTATAATTCCGAGAGCTTGTTCTGCACGCTTTGCCAAGAATCGGCCGCCAAGCTCTGGATCGCGTTTCCAAGTTTCAGCATGTCGTCCGCGACCTGAGTGGCGTTCTGCTGCAAGTCTTCCAATGGCTCTTTGCCGTGCTCCGCGGCGCTCTGAAGAGATCGTGACATGGGATTCCTCCTTCTTTCCTTTTTGTTAGTTTTAATCTCAAACAACTTCGTAATCGTAAATCTGGGCCAAGGTTAACCAACCCAAAACCTTCGTACAATGGGGGTATCCCTGGTTCTGCCTTGGGGATTTGCCCTCGAAGGAACGAGGCTTGCAAAAGCAAGATCAGTGACAACCTCGCAGGAAAAAAACGAGCAAGAGAATGGGGATGGGAATCCCGATCAGCCAAGCGATCACGTATCCGATTTTCCCATCTTCCGATTTTAGGTATTTTTTAAGGTCGTTCATGTTCCCTCCTGGCAAACACGATACGCCTTCCGACAGAGTCGACCAATGGGGGATTCCCTGATTTTAGAGGCGGGATTATGTGTCGCTGTGGTCGGTTCTCGATGGAGGGGCCGAGAGCTGGAAATTCGTTCGAGATCTTAAAGAAGTCCCTCTACCAGCTTCCTGTTCAGGGCTTCTTCGGCGCTGATGTACCAGCCGGTTTCGGCCCTCTTGAGGATTTCCCGTAGTGAAATATCGCTACCCTCGATCAGCTGGGAAAAATTTTGGTTTTGTATCCTCTTTCCGTTTTCGAAGTCGGCCAATAATTCTTTGGCGACCTGGATATTGGCGACCAAGGGGCCGAGAAACTTCACGTCCTCTTCAATGCGTCGCTCGTGGGTCAGTAGGGTGGTGTGCTTCGTCAGGTAGCGGCGCTCGCGCGGGAAGGCCGCCAAGATCGTCATGCCCGCCGAATAAACCACGGTCTTTCCGAGGAAGATGGGTTCTTTGTCATAATATTCCCTCGCCAAGCGGATTTCCTCCGCGATGCGGTAGCCGTAATCCGCCTTGCCGCCGAAGGTCGTCAGTTCGCAGACGAAGATCTTGTTCCGGTTCTTGGAGACGCCTTCGAATTGGCTCAAATAACTCCGGACCATGTCTTCGCCGACGGGGCCTAGGAGGCGAATGACCGGGTATTCGGCGAGGTGCGCGGAAATTCGGCGAGCGAGCAAGCTTGGCCCGCCTCCGGAAGAGGATGGGGCTAGTTTCCAGCGTGAAAGATGTTTGCGCGCTCTTGCCATGGCGAATTTCCGGAGAGCCTGATTATCGCTGCGAGGAAAGGGGAAGGGCAACCCTTTTTGGCCATCTTTCTGAATCCTGCAATGACCCTGGGCATGTTGTCCGCCTGCTTCGCTAATGAAGGTTCGATCCTATATCCCTTGGTACCGGATCGGAACGCCCTGAGCTTTGGTCAGGGTCCCTAGGGGGATCTTTATATTCGTCTCTCCCGTACTTTCCCTCGTTTCCCCGTTCGCGGTCCTGCACTTCCCCTTGCTCTTTTTTGGGATCAGGCCTGTCGCGTTTCTTATCTTTCGTATTTTTCTTCACGTGTCGCATGACGTCACTCCTGATTCAAAATGGACTTGGTGATCGCTGCTTTCGAAGACCGATTTAAGCGGAAGGTCCCCGAAACCGCGGGACAATCAAGGAAATCACGAACAGCACGATGAAGACGAAGAACAAGATCTTCGCTATGGAAGCCGCCCCCGCTGCGATGCCAGTAAACCCGAAAACGGCCGCGATTATCGCGACGATGAAAAAGACTATGGAATAATAAAGCATATCTGTTCCCTCCATTTCATGAATGCAGGGATAATTTAACTCGACAGGTCCGATTCAGACAATGGGGGTATCCCTGAATCTGATTTAGGGAATCCCTGTAGCAATTTCCCGGGTGATTTCAGCCTGAAACCTAAGCCTTCAAATAAGGGAAAAATGGGGAAATCCCTGATGGGATTCCTGAGGGCTTTGCGATAAAATCGCGGATGTCCGTTGTATTTGCCGTGTTCTCGAAGGAAAAATATTTTTATGGCCGAAAATCACGAAGAAAACCCCGCGAATCCTAAAAAATCTCCATCGACCGAAAGCGGACCCAGTTCCGAAAAGAAAGCGGGCCCCATTCCTTCGAAAGATGAGGAAAGTTCGGAAGGTGGAGAGGCAGTGGGCGGC
>JAIOPF010000150.1 GCA_021414045.1 Deltaproteobacteria bacterium
GTGGCAGGAAAAAGAAGGGAATAAAGGTGCTCATGGTCAGCTGCGTGTTCATTGCCCAGAACCGGCTCATCCACCCGGTGGTCTTCGCGAAGATCGATAAGGTTTCGGCTGTATGCGCATGACCGGAAAAGATCGAGCTTACGCCGATCCAGCAAAAAAAGACCAAAGTCGCCGCGATTGCAGGGATAGATGCTTTTTTGTATTTGGAGAAGCTGAGGCCCAATAGGAAGACGATTGGGATCAAGGGTACCGCGTTGTACCGCATCCACGTCGCTCCGCCGAGCAATAGACCCCCCAATACCAGGCAGAGAGTCGAGGAATTTTTCCACCCGCGAATGGAAAGTGCGATAGCCCAGGTGGCTAATCCAGTCGCGGCAATATCCGGCATCGCCAAATTAGAGGAGAGGACGAAAACCGGGGAAACGACAAGGGCACAGGCGGCGAATAAGCTGAGCTTTTTTGAGAAACCGAACTGCATCGCCAGAAAATAACTGGATAAGGCGCTCATCCAAGCGAAGGGAATTATAGAAAGATGAGTCAGCCATTCAGGAGTGAAGACACGGTTCCAATCGAACGCGGCGAGATAGTATGAAAAAAGGGGAGGAAAGGCCGCTATTTTATGCATCGGCTCGTAATCGATGTTCCAGTTGTAGGGAAACCCATAGGGATTCAAGGGATGCTTTTTGATTTGCTCGGAGATTCGAAGAAATAATGTTTCGTCGATATGATAGGCGTGATTCAGGAACGGCAGCGTGAAAGCCAAGACAAGGGCGCACAAGAATATGCAGCACCATAAAGACGAGCTGTTAGTATTTTTGGGCATTTTCGGATGGATCGGACTTGCCAAAAGATTCTTGCAACTTTGCAGCTTCGTCGCGAAAAATTCCGCTTTTTAGAAGACCAAGTTTATTAAGAGAATAGATCGCCGAAACCTTCAACACCCCCAACCCATAAACCACCGACCTGCTGAAGTTGATGGAGGAGCTGTCTTCGCTATAATGCGTCGGGCAGCTAATCTCGCCGATGCGGAATCCGAAATAGGCCGCTTGCGCCACCATTTGATTGTCGAAGATGAAATCGTTGGAATTGGCGAGAAGGGGAAGCTTCAGCAAAACCTCGCGCGAAAAGGCCCGGTATCCCGTGTGGTACTCGCTCAATTTTTGCCGCATCAGCAAATTCTGCGATGCGGTGAGGAAGCGGTTGAAGACGTATTTGTAATAGGGCATCCCGCCCCTCAAAGCGCCTCGACCCAGTATGCGCGAAGCCATGACGACATCGTAGATGCCGCTCGCGATCATGCCCGCCATCGCCGGGATGAGCTTGGGAGTATATTGATAATCGGGATGCATCATGATGACGATGTCCGCGCCCCGATCGAGCGCCTCGCGGTAGCAGGTCTTTTGATTTCCGCCATAGCCGAGATTCTTCGGATGGACGACGTGGTGAAGCCCCAACTCGCGGGCGACGTCGACCGTTCGGTCCCGGCTCGCGTCGTCGACCAGAATGACGTCGTCAACGATCTCCTTTGGAATTTCCTCGTAAGTGCGGCGCAGCGTGAATTCTGCATTATAAGCGGGCATCACTACCGCGATTTTTTTGCCTAAAATCATGAGGAACTCTCATTCTATAAAAGCTGATCCTTAAACCGAACCGCTCCGCTTGGCAAGGCTTTGGAGAGGGATAAGCCTCACTTGGGGGTCTCCTGAATGTCCAGAACCACGGCTTGAAGCAATAGCTGAAAACCCAGGATCAAGGGCAGCAGGGAAAGCATGATGGTCCCCGTAGGGGTCGCTAGTCCGGTTCGGAGAGTATGGCCCCACAGATAGGCACCAAAACCGAAGCCCCAAAGGAAGGCCAGCGATCCGAGGATGAAGAAGAGGGCGATGGGGGAAAAATCTCTCAGTACGTATTTTTGATAAATCCGAAAGGCAAAGCGTCTCAGCAAAAGGAAGGGAAAGGTGAGGCCTATCTTGAAAGGATTGAGATCGGTCTTTTCGTTCCCATATCTCGCCGGAATGGCCAAGTCCTTGACCCGGAAATTGAGCAGATTGAGGTGCACCAGCATGTCATTCTCGAAAAAATATCCCCGGTGGATCTCGCGGAGATCCAAAGCCTGAAGGGCCTTGGATTTGATGGCCGTGTATCCGTTTTGAGGGTCGAAGATATTCCAGTAACCGGAGGCAAGCTTGGTCAAAAAGGTTAAGGCGATGTTCCCCAAAAGCCGGAATTTTGGCATGGTTTGCAAGGATTCGCTAGTTAGAAAACGGTTCCCTTTGCTGTAATCCATGCCGTCCACGATCAATGAATCCAATAAGGCTTCGAGATATTCGGGCGACATTTGGTCGTCGCCATCCATTTTCACGGCAATATCCGCTCCTAAGGAGAGGGCTTTTTCGTAGGCTCTTAATACTGAACCGCCCACCCCCAAGTTTTCTGAATTTTTGATCACATCAAGCCGAGTATCCTTGCAGGAAAGCGCTGCTTCCGAGGTACCGTCGGTGCTCGCGTCGTCCACTACCAAAATGTGGTCGACATATTGAGGCAAGCCGCGAATGACGGAGGCGACATGTTCGGCTTCGTTGTGAGCGGGGATCACGACGGCGATACGGTTCCCTTTATACATCGGAGCTCCTAATGTGAATTTTGAAATTCCGAAAATAGGGAGTCGTGGCCGTATTCGTCAAGGAAAGAACCCGCCCCCCACCTCCGGCAAAGCCCTCCAAAAATACAGCAAAGACCCCGCGGCCAAACAAAAGGCCCAAACCCGGTAATAACGCCTCGGTACCCATTGGCTAAGCGCATAAGAAGTATTTAGGCAGAGCGAGGGCTCCATCGGCAGGCCGTAGGTGAGAATTTTCTGCTCTTTGAAGATCACCCAAAAAAGCACCTGAATAGGAATGGATAATCCCAGGACGAGGTCGAGGGGGCGTTTCGAGAAAAGACCACGGAACAGGAGGGCCAGTGTCGCGAGGCTCCCGACGGTCCAGAGTACGGGATTTTGAATGCAAAGCGCCCCGAAACGTCGACCGTCTTCGCCGAGCTTGGCAAGATACCAGAGCTGGCCTCGACCCAAGAACCAATCGTACCACTGGGAAAGCCCCGCATAATCCTTGTGCAGGAAGCTTTGCAGGCCGAACATTTTGCGGAACTGGTCTGGGATCTCTCCGGGGCTGTAACCTAGGATTCCATAGGTCACGAGCAGCGTGATTCCCGAGGTTAAGGCCGCGAAGATGGCCAGGCGGGGCAGGCTTTTGAAAAGTGGCCACTTCTCGCGCACGGCGAAAAGTCCTATCGCAAAAATAGGAAACAAGACGGAATCGAGAACCTTCACCGATCCCCCCAAGGCGGCCAATGAGCAGGCGATGAGCAGCCAAATGGTAGAGTTTTTGTCGGTCGGATTTTTTAGAATCGGAAGAAAACTAGCCAAGCCCGCGAAGAAAAACAGCGCCGTCGCCATGTCCACCATGGCGAGACGAGCGTGAAGCAGGGCTAAGGTCGAACTCAACCAAAGTAGTAAGGAAAGAAGTCCCCCTTCCCAAAACCCGCTTAGCCAAAGCCCTGCCCCGAAAAGAAGGGCCCCTAAGGCGGCGGCCGCCAAAGCCGAGGGCAAACGGTAGGCGAAGAAGGTATCCCCGAAGCTGCGTATCGATAGGGTAATCAGCTCCTTCCCGAGGGGAGGGTTCCGGAGGTTGCGATAAGTCTCTTTATCCCCCTGAAGGTAAGATTGGGCCGCCGGAATATAATGCTGTTCATCCCAAATTTGGACCCCGGGTTGGTCGATTCGATAGAGATAAATTACCGACAAACAAGCAAAAATTAGGATTGTCAAAAAAATGACGATTTTTATCGGCACGAAAGGTCCTAGTCTCATGTAATTTTTAGAAAATTATGCTTGCTGCGCCTGGCTACTACCGCTAGTTTAAAACTTGACCCTTAGCATGAGGGGTTTTTGGTTAAATTCACGTCCTGCTCCTTATAGAAGGAAAGGTAATCTATGAAAGTTTTTTTTCGCAAACACGGTAACGCGGCATTCTACATCTTGCTGCCGGTATTTTTTCTCATCCTGACCGTCGCCTTCATTCAATTCACTCCGCGGGTTTCCCAAACGGCGCCCGGGGATACCTGTTCCAATGAAGATGAGTGTTGCACCGAAAGCGGTTGCGGAGCCGAGGCCAGCGAAGTTTGCGATGGCTATCTTTGCAAACCAGTCAACTTCGGTTGCCCTGAAGAGGGTGTCGAGCCTGACTTCCTTCCCGATGGCACTTGCATCTGCGGTAACCTCGATGACAACGGGGATGTCCAGCAAGGCGGAACCACTCCTTGCATCCAATGCCCCGCGGGTGAGTCCTTTGTCGGTGGCGCTTGCTTCCGCATTTGCCTTGAAGACGAAAGTCCCGATGGCAATAACTGCGTGAAGCTCGAAGGTAGCGGTATCCACATGGGTGGTTGCTCCCTCGGCGGCGATGTCGCCAGCGCTTCCAGCATGGCCCTTTTCGGATTTGGCGCCGCGAACCTCGCGTTCCTCAGCATCCGGGCCCGTCGCAAGAAGAAGTAAGCTACCTAGCTAAACAAATTCCAAGCCCATCCCGGGTCAACCGGGGTGGGCTTTTTTTTATGGTATTTTCGGCGTTCCCAGGCGTTGAGCGGAGTAGATTCCGCTGTGTCCGCTGAAGAGGTAAGCGATGAAGCAGCCGGCCGCATAGTAGATCGCGTAGGTGGGACCGAAGAGTTCAATCGCCATCACCGTGCAGGCGAGAGGCGTGTTCGTCGCTCCCGCGAAGATCGAGACGAATCCGATGGCGGCGAAGAGAGCCTGTGGGGCGCTAAGTAAGGTTGCCAAGATATTCCCCAGCGTCGCGCCAATGTAGAAGAGCGGAGTGACCTCGCCGCCTTTGAAGCCGCTGCCCAGCGTCACTGCGGTGAAGACCGTTTTCCACCACCAACTCCATCCATGCGCCCCACCGGCATGAAAGCTGGAAAGAATGGTAACGCTATCCGGAGAAGGCCCCGTGACGCCCAATCCCAAATAATCCCTAGTTCCCACCAGGTAAACCAGGACTATCACCAATAGACCTCCCAAGGCAGGACGCAGGTAGGGAAGCGGCATCGCCCAAGTGAAGAATCGCTTCAGGCCGTGGGTGAGTTCGGCGAAGCAGGCGCTGGCCAAGCCGAAGGCCGATCCAGCCACGAGGACTTTCGCGAAGAGCCACCAAAAGGCGGATGCGCTTTCGGGAAGTAGGCCAGGATTGACCAGGTCGGCGAGATGATACTGCGTGTGATGGATTCCCCAGGCGGCGCAAACCCAATCGCTGACGATGGCCGCCAAGAGACAGGGCAACAGCGCCTCGTAATTCATTCTTCCGATGGTGAGGACCTCTAGGGCGAAGATGGTGCCGGCGATGGGCGTTCCGAAGACGCCGCTGAATCCCGCCGCTATTCCCGCGGTCAAAAGAGTTCGGAGATCCGACCCGCGCAGTCCAAATAATTTGGCGAAGCCGCTCGCAAGACTTCCGCCCATCTGGATCGCCGTGCCTTCACGACCAGCGGAGCCGCCGAACAAGTGGGTGACGATGGTGCCAATCAGGATGAGAGGCGCCATGCGTCGAGGGACTCCGCCTCCGGGCTCGTGGATTTCCTCCATGAGCAGGTTGTTGCCGGATTCCACGGAACGGCCGAACCAATGATACAGAAGGCCGATAGCGACGCCGCCCATGGGCAGGAAATAAAGCAGCCAGGGGTGATCCCACCGTGCTTGAGTGACGACATTGAGCGAACCCAAAAACAAGGCGCAGGCCGAGCCGATGATGGCGCCGACGGGCAGGGTGATGGCGCACCATTTGCCGAAATACTTCGCCAGTTGCAGGTGCTCTCGGGGGTTCCAACGAAAAATCATGGCTCCTCGCTTATTTTTTGAAAAACTTGTCTTTGGGTTTGGAGTCGAAGGACGCACTCCCACCCGCTTGGGTAGGAGTCATCAGCCTGTTCTCGAAACAGGCGGTTCTAAGGCGGACTCCATCGCCTGAAATGCCGAATCTAAGATCTTATTTTGAGGGAGAAGGCGATTCTGTCAAGGACAGATTCTCTAGCCTATTTGCCCTTGCCGGACAGGGAGGCGTAGCTGACGCCCTCGCCGTTGTCCTCGCTCACCGGCAGTCCTAAGTCTTTCCAGCCGGGTTGGGGCTCGCCGGTCTCGGGATTGCGACCGCCTCCGAAACCACCATAAACGTTGTAGAGGTTGGTATAGCCCTGTTGCGAAAGGATATCGCAGGCCTTTTGTGAACGCCCGCCGGCCTGGCAGCCGACGACCAGCTTTTTGTCTTTGGGGAGCACCGCCGCGGCAACCTTGTTGAAATCGGAATTGGGCTCCATCCCGTAAGACCCCTTGTGCATGATGGGGATGTTGATGGCCCCGGCGGGATGGCCGGCGGTGAATTCGGGAATCGACCGCACGTCGACGTAGACCGCCTCGGGTTCGCTGTCGAGGAGTGCCTTCGCTTCTTCGGGATTGATCTGTTGGATGCTCATGAAAGGGGCTCCTAGAGGGATGCGAGCAGCGCTTCGAGGTCGAAGGGGCGCTCCGTTTGGACCGAGACGCCGAAGCGTTGCCTCGGATCGGGGTTGGGGATCATTTTAATGGCATTGCCCGGAAAGGCTTTCGAAAAGAAAGATTCGAAATCGCCCCGTAGCTCCGCCCATACTCCCGGCGTATTGGGGGCGATGCCGCGGTCGTTGATGGAAAATTCCAGTTCGCGGCGCGAAAATTTCAGTTTGCCTTCGAGGAGAGGGGCCGATTCCAGTTTCAAAGCTCCCTTCAAGACCGAGCGCAGAGCTTGGGTCAGCTTTTCGTTGTTGCTGCCTTCGAGCTTTGCCTTGCGGTTGTAGCGCAGGCCAAGCCGATGGCCCGTTTCGTCCATGCCGTAGTCCGCGGCTTCGCCGATCAGGACGATGCCGGGACCGGCGGGGACGTGCAGGTAGTCGGCCACGTCCAGCAATAGCTCGTCGCCCGACTGATCTTGGATCCAACCATGGAAGACGGGGGTGAATTTCTCTCGGTCCACGCCTTCGGAATTTTCGGCGAAAATTTTGACGTTGAGATGTTGAATTTCCATGCGGCGAATCCCTTATGAAGCCTTGGGTGCGGCCGCTTGGGCGGCCATCTTGTTGTAGCTGCTGTGCGCCGCGTCGATGAAGAGCTGCGCTTCCTCGAGCAGGTGGTGGGCCGACTCGGCGTGATAGGGGTCCTGGGATTTTTCCTGGGCCAGGAAGAGCATCTGGCCGAATTTCCCGCCCGCGAAAGGATCCCAGAATTTCTGGGTGTCGTAGAGCCGGGCACGAAATTCCGCGACGATGCTGTCGGCGTCGTTGGGGACGTCGAGAAACTCGGTCTTCACCAAGGCCCGGGCCGCGGTGAGCATGGACCGAAAGGCCCGCTCGCCGGATTTTTGGACATCGCCTTGCTCGTAGAGGACCTGCGCCTCGAAGTACTCGCGTTCGGCCGCCGCCAATTCAAATTCGGTGAGGGAAACCACCTCGCCGGCGCATTCGCCTGTGCCGATGTCTCCGATGGTGTATTCGCGGGGGTCGCCCCAATCGCTGTAGTACTCGGGCTTGCTGTCGTGATCCGGGATCTTGATCAGGTCTTCCAACATCGTCTTGGTCGCGACCTTGCCCAGGCGCCGGTAGAAATCTTGGAAGCTCTCGCCCTTCTCGCGCTCGGCGGCGAAGCGGCCGGTGAGGCGCTCGACGACGGTGGGGATGTTCTTTGAGGGAATGGCCACGATGGGCAAGCCGTAAGAACCCCCGTTATTTTCCCATTGTCCGCCCAACAGCACTTGAAAGTGGGGCATCGTATAATTGCCCGCCTTGCGGCTAATGCCGTAAAACCCCATGTCGGCCACATGGTGCTGTCCGCAGCTGTTGAAGCAGCCGCTGACCTTGATGTGGAGGTTCTGCACCGCTTGATCCAGGCGGAAGGCCTGCTCGCTCAAGCGCTTGCGCAGCTCGCCCGCGAGGCCGCGGGACGAAGAGATGCCGAGCTTGCAGGTATCGGTGCCGGGGCAGGCGACGACATCGAAGATATGCCCGGCGCCGCCTTGGGCCAGGTCGGCGGCTTTCAGTTCTTGATAGAGGGCCGGAAGGTCTTTTTTGCTCACCCAACGGATGACGAGATTCTGCTCCACCGTCGTTCGCACGGTTTCGTGCGTGTATTTGCGGGCAAGGTCAGCCATGGCACGCAATTGGTCGGGAGTGATGTCACCCAAGGGAAGGGTGACGGTGACGACCGTGTAGCCCGCCTGTTTTTGATCTCGGGTGTTGGTTTTGGCCCAAGCTTGAAATTCTTCGGACCCGCCGGCAGGGCATTCTCCGCCCGCTCGCAGGGGCTTTTCTTCATTTCTGAGCTCGTCTTCGATCAAGCTCGTCCAGCGCGGGTCGTAGGGTAGTATTTTACGCTCTTCCCGGACTAGCTCTTGAAATTTCTCCAGACCCAAATCCTTGATCAAGAATTTGAGCCGGGCTCGGTTGCGGTTTTTCTTTTCGCCCAAGCGCGCGAAGACTCGGGCGATGGCTTGGGTGGTCGGCAAAAGTTCTTCCGGCGCCATGAAGATCTCGAAGGTCTTCGCTTGGAAGGGCACGGCGCCGAGACCGCCACCGACGACGTATTCGAAACCCAGGCGCAGCTGGCCGTTCTCTTCCTTGCCGACGGCGATGGCGCCCACGTCGTGGATATTCGTCAGGCCACAGGCGTGCTGTTTGCAACCACTGAAGGCCGGCTTGAACTTGCGGCCGAAATCCTGGCAGTCGGGATGGCCGAGCAGAAATTTGGTCAAGGCGCGCCCGTAGGGGCTGACGTCGAAGGCCTCGTCGGGGCAAACGCCGGCGTAGGGGCAGGCGGTGATGTTGCGCACCGAGTTGCCGCAGGCCTCGCGGGTGGTGATGCCGGAAGCCGCCAGCCGGCGCATCAGCGCGGGCGTGTCGTCGATGTGGATGAAGTGCAGCTGAAAGTCTTGGCGCGTGGTGACGTGGGCGATGCCGTCGGAATACTCCTCGGCAAGCTCTGCCATGGTCTCGAGTTGCTCGGCATTCATGCCCCAGATGGGGATCTTGATGCGCTGCATGCCGGGGGCGTCACAGAAAGTCATGGGGCCCTTGGTGAGCTCGCCGGAGGGGAATTTTAATTGTTGAACCTTGGTTCCGTCATGGCGCTGCCCGTTGTCGTAGCGCTGGCCATAGGCTCCGCGACGCAATCGGGTCTCGGCGAAGAGCTTTTCGTCGAGCTTGCCCTGTTTGCGCAGTTGGATTTCGGTCTCGAAGATGTCGATCTCGCGACCCCAATCGGCGGGGATTTTTTTCCCCAAAAGGGATTTCCAGAGATCATGGCTGGTTTTCATGCTTGTACTCCGTGGTGCTAGGGCAGGCTAAAACACATTCCCCGGCTTTCGAACAAGTCTATTTTTCTCTTTATTACCCATGATTTCTAGGATTTTCACCCCGCAAATATCATTTGGAGACGATTCCGATTCCCGCTAGAAAAGGCCCATGAAAACCGCCAAAAAACCCAGCATTCTCTTTCTCGACGCCGTTACCGTGGATTTGGGCGATATCGAAGCCCCCGCGAATCCTTGCCGCCGGAAGCCTTGAGGGCCCAAATCGTGATTTCAAATAAATACCTCCTGAGGGAGGCCCAAATGGCGGCCATGCCCCGCTTGCGGTTGATCTGCGTCGCGGCCACGGGTACCAATAATGTGGATCTGGAGTCTGCGCGGCGGCGGGGCATCGCGGTCTGCAATGTGGCCGGCTACTCGACCCCGACCGTGGTGGAGCATACCTTGATGTTCCTTCTAGCCCTGAGTCACCGCCTTCGGGAGCATGATGCCAGCGTCAAAGAGGGGGCTTGGAGTCGCAGCCCGCATTTCTCCCTGCTGGATTTTCCCTTTCGGGATTTGGCGGGACGCCGCCTGGGAATTTTAGGCTACGGCAGCATCGGGAAAAAGGTGGCGAAGGTCGCTCGCCTCTTGGGAATGGAAGTTTCGATCGGAAAAATTCCGGGAGGCAAATATTCCAGCTCCGAAAAACGCCTCGCTCTCAAGTCGCTTTTGAAAAACAGCGACTTCGTGACGCTGCATTGTCCCTTGACGCCGAGGACTCAAGGACTCTTCGATGCCGAGCGTCTCGCTTGGATGAAACCCGACGCCTGCCTGCTTAACCTCGCTCGAGGTCCCATCGTGGACGAGGTCGCCGTGGCCGCCGCCCTGAAAAAGGGCCGATTGGCGGGCTATGCCGCCGATGTCCTGGCGGAAGAGCCTCCCCCGGCTCGACATCCCTTGCTGGACCCGCAGGTCTCCGACCGAGTCTTGTTGACCCCGCACGTCGCTTGGGCGAGCCGCGAATCTCGTCAGCGTCTGGTCGACGAGATCGCCGCGAACATCTCCGCCTTTAGCCAGGGCCGGAAAAGAAACCGCGTTGTTTAGAGGTTACTTTTTAAGGTTATTTCTTTTTAGTTTGCCGTTCGAGGTCTTCGGGAGTTCCCGTAAAAAGACGATTTGCCTGGGAAGTTTGTATTTCGCCAAGCGGGATGCGGCGAAGTCGAGGATTTCCGTCGCGGTGGCCTGAGTGGCGAGAACTCCGGTTTTCAAGACCACGAAGGCTTCAACGATGTTTTTTCCGGCCTCGACTTCGAGATTGACCGCCGCGGATTCGGAGACGGAAGGGTGGAGGTTGAGCGCATTCTCGATTTCCATGGGAGAAATGCGGTATCCGCCGGAAGTCAAGACGTCGTCCCTTCTTCCTAGGAAGTGGAAATTTCCACCCGCGTCGCGGCTGGCGAGGTCTCCGCTGAGGAACCAATCTCCGCGAAAGGCCTGGGCCTCTTCCTCGGGACGGCGGTGATAGCCGAGCATGAGACCCTCGCAGCTTCGTGCGCTCGCTAGGGCCCCGATTTCATCCGGCGCGCATTCGGTCAAATCCTCCCGCAAGACGGCGATGTTTTGTCCTAGCAGGGGGCGTCCGCAGGATTCCTCGACGGGCGTTTCCCCGAACGGCTGGACGAGGTAAACCGAGTGCTCGGTCATTCCTAAGCCTTCGTGGATTTCCAAGCCGGTGAACTCCCGAAAGCTTCTCCGCGTTTCCGAATTTAATTTCTCCCCGGCGCTCAAGCAAACTCTCAGCCCTGCCAGGGCTTCGGGATGTTCGCCAAGATAAGGGACTAGTCGCCGGTAAATACCCGGCACGGTCATGAAGGTCGTGACGCCGTGGCGGCGAACGATGTGGCTAAGCTGTTCGGGATTCAAGCGTCCCTGATAGACCACCGAAGTCAGTCCATGACGCCAAACGTCGAGCAGGCCGCAGGTCAGCGCATAGCTCCAATTGAGCGAACTGGTGTTGAAGACCACGTCGCCGGCGCGGAGGTCTTGCCAAACCTTGGCGCGGGCGTCGTGGGCGCGGATGCTGCGGTGGGCGTGAATCACGGCCTTGGGGCGACCTTCGGTGCCGCTGGTATAGAGCCAAAAGGCCGGGGCCTCGGCCGGGGTGGCTTGGGTTTCGAATTGGGCCGGCGAATTTTTTAGGAGGTCTTGCCAGCGATGAATCCCCAGGCCGATCTCCGGCGCCGCTTTGGCGAGTTCCTTGTCTCCGATGAGAATGAGATGTAGCAGCGCTTTCGGCGCATGGCTCTTGAGTTCGGGGCAGAGCAGGTCTTCTGCCGTGACGATGGCCGCGGCTTCGCTGTCCTGTAAAAGAAATTCGAGTTCCGTCCAAGTCAAGAGCGGCGAGGTGGGAATGGGGATGTGGCCCGCCTTCACAGCGCCGAGAAAGCTGATGGGAAATTCCGCGCTGTTGTTCAGGCGCAGCAAAATTCGGGAACCCGCCGGAAGTCCCAAGCCCGCCATGGCGTTGGCCATGGCGTTCGTCAGCCTCTGTAGGCTGGAATAAGAGAGACGCAATGGGGGCTCGCGCAAGATCCCGGTTTCGGGGTCTTCCTTGAGATAAATCAAGGCGATCTTGTGCTTGTTTTGCAGGGTGTCGGCGTGCTTGTCGACGCAGTCGATGCCGATGTTGTAGGATTCCGCCTTCGTCATGGCGCTATTTTGACCAGCTCAGTCGGGCTGTCAATCGGCGTTATCGGAAAACATGCCGTCGATGGCATCCCCTAGCAAGTAGAGGTAGAACACCGATTCGAAAAGGTCCCAGCCGAAGGAATGGCTGGCCGAGGCCGAGGTCGCGGGGCTCGATGTCGCTGCCGGTTGGGGAGGGACGGCCCGATAAAGAGTCCCTGTGCCGTCCGAAAACCGGACGAGCAGATCCGTCAGCCCGTCCCTATTCGAGTCTCCGTAAAGCACGGCGGAAACTCCCATTCCGTCCAGAGGCATGCGCTGGGAGGCGCTCTGTTGGGCGTTGCCGGCGGCTCTCGCCCGAACGGCGGAGCAATCGGCACCTGTTCGGCAGCCTGAGACTCCGATGTAGAAAGCATTCAAGGGCGTGGGCGTGGCGGCCACTTGGGCTTGTTGGATATAGACGGAAATCGCTTCGCCGGAAGGACCGGAGCGCGCGGGCAAATCCGCGATATAGGATGCGCGCGGGCCGGTGGGGTTGCCGGAGGTCGGCGCCAGGGTTTGGAAGCTCGAGGCCGCTAGCAGCGTTTGAATTTCTTGGGAATTGAGCGTTTGGGTGACGTAACGCATGGGGACCCTCTACCTTTTCCATGGCCCCCATGGATGTTAGATTCTCGAGCAAAAAACGAAAAAGTTGCCTTGGCAATTATAACACAACGCGTTCTTGGTAAAGCCCGAAGACTTCGCGCATCGTGTCGCTGATCTCGCCTAAAGTCGTATAACAGCGCACCGCCGTCAGAATATGCGGCATGAGATTATCGCTGCCGCGGGCTGCCGCCGCGAGGGCTTCTCTTGCCTGTTTTACCTTGAGGTTATCGCGGCTTTCGCGAAGCTTCTTGAGCCGCTCTTTCTGCTGCTGCTCCAGCGCCGGGTTGACCTTGAGGATGTCCTTGACCGGGGCTTCCTTCATTTGGAACTCGTTCACGCCCACGATGATCATGCGCTTGTTCTCGATGGCCTTCTGATACTGATAGGCCGATTCCTGGATTTCGCGTTGAGGAAAGCCCGCCTCGATGGCCTTC
>JAIOPF010000151.1 GCA_021414045.1 Deltaproteobacteria bacterium
TTATGCGTCAAAATTGGAAATGTTTCATAGCCTGTCTGCTGCTCGTGGGTTCCCTCGCTTTCGCGGGCTGCGGTTCCTCCGGAACGGGAGATCAAACTGGCGGCGATAACAGTGGAAATGGCGACGGCAGTGGCGGCGGGACCGACAACGGCAATAACGGCGGCGGCGTTACTCCCGCGGCGCCCAAAGTCGCTTTCACGCCGGTGGGAGAGGGTATTGCCTTCGATTTGATCGACCTGGAGTTTTTGCCGGGCGCGGGAGGCGAGTCCATCGCCATCGGTAAAGGCGGTTCGGTTTATTACCTGAAAAGCGGATTTCAAGTGGTCGGCAGTCCTACGACGATTGACACGATTCAGGACGGTACCGAGCGGGGCTTGTTGAATGTCGTCGCCGATCCCCTATACGCGACGAATCACTACGTCTATTTTTACTACACGGTGAATCCCGCGGCACCGGCGAACGACGTCAATCGCGTCGAACGCCGAACGGTGACGGTCAACGTGCCGGGGGACACTTTTTCCATGAGCGACCCGCAGACCATCATCGAATTCACCAAAACGGGCAACGCGACCAATCATAACGGTGGCAGCCTGGTCTTCATGGACTTAAACCATATGGCGGCGGGTGTCGGAGAGGGGGCCGATGCCCCCCAAGCGCAAGACCTCGGCAGCCGCTTGGGTAAGATTCATCGCTTCATTCCCAGTCGAACCGTCGGAGTGGGCGGGCTGGATGCGGGATCGGAGGACAACGGCGTGAGTCCTACCGAACCCACGACCTACGTGCGAGGCTTGCGCAATCCCTTCACTATCGTGGTGGATGACGAGGGAGATCTCTTTCTTGGGGATGTCGGCGCGAGTAGTTTCGAGGAAATTGATTGCGTTTATCAGGCCGGAGAGAACTATGGCTGGCCGAATTGCGAGGGCGATTGCGAGCCCTTCAATATCGCCTTTCAAGACCCCTTGCACGGCTATGCCCACGGCGACAACACCTTCAATAATCAAGATCCCGAGGCCAACCCCACCGGTGCCGAATCGATCATGGCGGCGGCCTTTTATCAGGGGACCCAATATGGCGGCGTTTTCACCGATAAGCTCATCTACAATGAATTTTTCGCCGGCTGGGTGCGTCTACTTTCCCTCAACGTGCTCGACCAAGTCACGAAGGACGAGCACATCGGACACCTGACAGGGCTGACCGGCCTGCACGAAAACCCGGCGGACGGCCTGCTCTACGGCGTTTCGCTCTTCGGCGACGACCACATTCAAAGGATGGATTTAGTTCCCTAAGACTTCGGCTTGAGGGTGTCAGCGGCGTTCTTCGCGAGCTGCATGAGCTCGATGGGCACCGCGAGGACGACGGTGTTGGAGGCCGTGGGCCCGAGGCCGTCGATGGTCTGCAAAGTACGCAACTGCATGGCGCCGGGGCTCTCCGCCATGGTCTGGGCGGCGGCGGCCAGGTTGACGGCGGCTTCCTTGTCGCCCAAGGCCTTGGTGATGGTCGCGCGCTTTTCGCGCTCGGCGCTGGCTTGGCGGCTCATCATTTTCTTTAATTCTTCCGGCATGTCGATGTCCTGCAGCTTGATGGTGTCGACGTCCAAGCCCCAGGAGACAGCCTGGGCTTCGACGGCTTCGCCGATTTGCTTGCTGATGCGCTCGCGCTCGGAGAGTAGCTCGTCCAAGGTCATCTCGCCGATGATGTCGCGCAGGACGGTCAAGGCGTATTGCATCATCGCGACCCGGTAATTTTGGACTTTCGTGATGGCGTCTTCTACTTTCGAGACCCGGAAGTAAACGACGCCGTTGATCGAGACGGGGACGTTGTCCTTGGTGATCACTTGCTGGGCCGGGATGTCCATGGTCAGGATGCGGGTGTCGACGAAGATGGCCGTGTCCACCACCGGCATGATGAAGAAAAGTCCCGGGCCCTTGGTCGCCGAGTATTTACCCAGGCGGAGGATGACGACGCGTTCCCATTGATAAGCCACCTTGATCGCGATGGCCAGGAGCAGGGCGAGAAAGAAGGCTCCCACCCCGAGGACGCCGCCCAAGGCGGGATGAACCACGGCGCCGACGGCGATGGCGACGACTTCGCCGATGACTAAGAAGATGATGAAGAAGAGAAAATTGACCGCTTTCATGGGATCGTCCTCCTTAAGGACTTGAATGACCCAAGCCCATTTCGCCGCGAAAATTACCGCGAACGGACCCCGCCTCCAAGGAAAATCTCGGTATCTTGCATGGCGGCGGCGTGCCTGACCAGAAATTCAGGTTTTTTTGGAGGGGGAAAACGTTTAGGATGGGGCTAGCCGATGAGGATTTAAAGGAGATTTCATGAAAAAGTTCGTCTTCCACGCCTTGCGAATCGCTAGTTTTCTGCTGATCCCCGCCTTGCTCCACGCGGAGACCCTTTCGGGCGTGATTCGCAACGTCAATTACGGCAGCCACAGCTTCGGCCTCGACGTCCCTCCCGTCACCCGCGTCTATGTCACCGGAGGCACTCGATTCGAGACCCAGGAGGGCAAGACGAATTTTCAGGCGGTGAAAGAGGGCGATAAGGCGGAGGTCGAAGGGCGCTCCGGCGGCCCCGGCGTTTTCACGGCCACCAGCGTCAAGGTCCTCGGCAATCTCGCGCCGGTGAAGGATCTGGCGAGCAACGAGGTCTCCATCGAGCTCAATCAAAGTTTCCTGTTCGGAGTGAATCAGACGGCAGTGCTGAAAGAAGGCGGCAAGAATTCCCTCAAGCTGCAGTCCACCGAATTCATTAATACGCTCTGCAAGGGCGGCGGCTACGATTGCGGCGGCGAGGGCGAAGTCGGGATGCGGATGAAGGCCAGCCAGGGAAAAGAAGAAAACGAGATCCTCCTGACCTCCAAAAACGGCCGCAAGCCCACCAGTCCGGTCCGGGCCAGCCTTTTCGGCTATACCATCCAATTGATCGAGGCGGGGGAGGACGTCGTCATGCTGGTCGTGAGGAAGGAATAGCGAAGGCCTTGACATCGCCCCTCCCTCTCGATTAACCCGCTAAATCGATGGTGTTTTTTCGTAGAAAAGTCCTCCTCGGCGTCTTTTTCTTCCTGATTTCCTTCGGGCAGGCTTACCCTTATTCTTACGCTTGGGCCATGGGCCAAGACCAGATGGAATGCGGCTGCAACCTCCATGGCCGCAAGTGCATCCACGGCTGCGATCTCAAGCATCGCCACCGCGGCGAGGCGGCCCATGAAGGACACGCGGCGATGGGCCACGCGGGCCACGGGGATCGCACCCAGCTTTCCGCGGCGGTGGAATCCGAAGCAGTCCCGGTGTGGGTCAATCCTGACTGTGCTAAGCAGAAACATCGTGAGGTCCTGGATTTTCGCGGCGATCCATTCATTCCTCAAGTCGTCTTTTTCACGCATTCACCCCTTTCCCTGTCCTACGAATTCGAGACACCTGTCTTCGCAATCGAGGGCCTGAAAATCCTCGAGCCTCCTCCTCCCAAGGCTTAAGCCTTTACCATCGTTTTTTACTCGAAAAGATGCATTTTGAAGGTCTTCGTCTGTTTGGGGCGCGGCTTTCGAACCATAAGGAATTATTATGCGACGCTCTTTGACGCTCGTCTGCGCCGCGCTGGCTCTTTTGCTCGGCGCGTCGGAGGCCGGTGCGCACCACGTGTCGGGACATGGCGGCGGAGGATCGGGTTTTTACAATCCCTTCTCCACTCAGTCCCGGCCACCGCGCACCTTTCTCTCATTTACTTTCAACGTCGACGCCTTGGACGACGGCTTGGGAGAAGTTCTGCGTTACCAGCTCTCGGGAGAATACGCCGTGACCCGGCGTTTCAGCCTGGGCCTGCGGGTTCCCTTTCTTTCCATCCGGGAGAAATTTCTTCCCAAGACGGATTCCATCGGGGACCTCTCCTTGACCTTCAAGGGCTTGCTCTGGGCTAAGCCCGAAAAGCGCATGAACCTTACGTTGGGCAGCAGTTTCTCCATGCCGACGGGAAATGAGAATACAGGAGCCGGCGCGGGAACCGTGCTGATCTCGCCGTATCTTAACTACACGATGGCACTGGGTCCGGTGGATTTCTACACGACCTTGGGTACCAGCGTGGCGGCGGCCAGCGAGGCGAGTCCGACTTTTGACTACAACCTCGGTTTCAATATCCCGCTAGTCAAAGAGGAGCCCATTCCACTGCATCTTTTCTTGGCCTTCCAAGGTTCGACCAGCATTCGCGATGACGTGTTCACGAATGGTTCGACCAAGGCCTACTTCACGCCGGGCCTGATCCTTTATCTGCAGGAGCATCTCATCGCCACTTTCGGCGCGAGGGTCTCCGTCGTGGATACCTTGAAGGTGAAGCCTGGCGTGGCACTATCCAAAACCTCGACCTCGCTGTTGAGCGACGTACTCGCGGGGTTCAATTTCAACGTCGATTATTTTTTCTAAGAGGAATTTATGAAACGCTATTTGTTAATGGTTTGTTTAGCATCCTTCGGATTTATTTTCGCGAATTGCAGCGGCAACAGCCTCATCGACGGCCTCAACACCGACGGTTCGGTGTCGATCGGAGAACTGCAGATCTCGACCGTCCATCATCTTGAGGACGGAACCGAGCTGGAGGCGAATCCCGACGGCACCAAGAGCCTGACCAACGACTTGGGTTATGCGATCGAGTTGGAAGAAGCCGAAATCAACTGGAAGTCCCTGAAATTGGTTTCTGCCGGGGACGACGAGGACTGCGAAGCCGGACACGACCATGACCTCGTTATCAACCAAAGTGAGAGTTTTTTGGAAGAAGACCTGGTCAGCTGCCTCCTCTCCGAGCAGGAGATTCGGATGTTCGCTTATTGCGCTTACGAGCTCACCTTGGCTCCCGGAACGGGAGCCGCCGCGATCAAGAACCATGAAGGCGTCGATCACGGCAGCGGCGACCATGCCCCCATCGGCGAGAGTTTCCATCTCGCCGGCACTTGGTCCAAGGACGGGGCTAGCGGCAGCTTTCACATCGATACGACCGATCCAGTGACGGTGGCGGGCGTGTTCCACGCTTCCACCGGCGAAGAACACCCCCTGCATTTCCATGAGGGTGAGACGTCGGCGGAAGTCCAGTTCGGAACCGAATACGATGCCCTCCTCAGGGGAATCGATTTTCAAGCCCAAAACGAAGACCAGGCGCGCGATCAGGTCATCGCTAATTTGGGCGAGGCAGTGCATCACGACGCGGATAACGCCCACTAATCCCTATTGGTCAACCGGCCTTTTATCTCCTTGGCCGCGTGGAGGCCCGATGGTCGGGCCTCCACTTTTTGAAACTTTTTTACAGAAAGATTTGTTTATGTTGCCTATTCTCCTTGGCATCGCCGCCATCGCCTTGTTCTCTGGTTGCAGCCGTTCGAATTCGGACAATCCTCCCCCTCCATCCGCCAATCCTCCCACTAATCCCGAAGATCCCCATGCCCACTGCCATCCCTCCGGTAGTGGAATGGCCGCGACTCCGGCTCCCACTTCCGGAAATTATCCCTGCCACCGCAGTCTGCAATTCGCCGATGCCCGAAGCGAGTACGTCGATCTCTGCGAGGTTTTGTTCAACACGCGGGATGCCGCCCAATGCGATGCCATGCAGGCTTCGGCGGCGGCGACGCAAACGCCCTCCACGGATGCCGGGCTCAATGCCTATTATCGGGGGATCTCCCGAGGTCTCGATGGCTACAGCTTCACCTTCGCCGACCGAGATGCGCGTTGGTCGAATCGTCTGCATCGCCTGCAGGGAGCTCCGCTTTACCTGGCGGGACATGGGGGCTGTCCGGCGGATAATCCCCGCGCGTCCACTTGCCTTAAATTGAATGGAGGCACGGAGATACCGGCGGAATTCAACTTCATGGACGATTATTACAACCTGCTCGGGACTTTTTTCTTCCTGCAAGCGAACCGCGACGCCATTGGCAACGGCGCCCATTGCACCATCGTGGCGGCCACCTTGGGCAGCGAAGACCGACCCTTCTGCCATGCCTTCGCGATGCACAACCTCGTCTTGACGCCGATCAGCAATCGCTTGCGCGGCGTCGATCCGACTGTGCATCTCAGCCGTTTGCGCGGGGTCGAAACTAGCGAATGCCATTAAACTCTTCGGTTGCGGCGGGGGCTTCAAGGCCCCCGCCATTCCTTGATTGATAGGAGTTCGCGATGACACCACCGGTTCAAAAGCCGCCCTGTCCTAGCTGTGAGGGTTTCAATCGTTTGGCCGGCGACGAAGCGGCCTTGGCGGATTTAGATCGCGTTGCGGGAGAGACCCGCGCGCCCACCGCCAACGAGGCGCCGAGGCCCGGTTCGGCGCGTCCAGCCGAGACTTCGAGCCCGAATGCGCGCCCGAACGCGGATGCGCCTTCGCCTCGTGGAACCGAGGCTAGGCCGCGCATGGAGACGGCTCGCGAAGCTCCGAGGTCGCCCGCCGGCTCCGAGGCCCGTGCCGGAGAGAGGACGGCCTATACGGGGCAGGCACCGCGTTCGGAATTCGCGCGGCCCTCCGTGCCCCAGAACCTC
>JAIOPF010000092.1 GCA_021414045.1 Deltaproteobacteria bacterium
CCCATCTGCGCGTCGCCCATTTCGCCTTCGAGTTCGGCCTTGGGCACCAAGGCGGCGACGGAGTCGACCACGATCACGTCGATGGCATTGCTGCGCACCAGGGCTTCGGCGATTTCGAGGGCTTGTTCGCCGCTATCCGGCTGGCTGACCAAGAGATCCTCGGTCTTCACTCCTAATTTTTTCGCGTACTGCACGTCGAGCGCGTGCTCGGCGTCGATCACCGCGCAAACGCCGCCTTTTTTCTGGGCCTGCGCCACAACCTGCAAAGCCAAGGTCGTCTTACCCGAGGATTCCGGGCCGTAGATTTCAACGACGCGTCCCTTGGGCAAACCGCCGACTCCCAACGCGATATCGAGCGAGATGGATCCGGTGGGGATCACGAGGTCGGAAGACATGGACTGAAATTCGACTTCGCCCAGACGCATGATCGACCCTTTGCCGAACTGCTTTTCGATGCCGCTCAAGGCCAAGGTGATCGCTTTTTCTCGCTCGGTGTTTTGGGGAACGGGGGTTTGGGACATAGGCTTTTCTCCTCGAAAAGATGGGATGAAGATCAATCGAACTAGGCACGTCGCGATGCTTTGTCAATCGGGTTTTCGAAGCCGATGGGCTTGCCAATACCGCATTTCAAGTGGTCGCAATCCGCGACCACTTCTTTTTTTCGGCCGCAAACAAAACGACAAACCTAGCAAAGCATATGCCACCGAAAAACCTGTCTAAAACACGGGAAGTAAGGACTTAGGGAAGGACAGCGGGATCAAATTCGAATGACGGCAACCGGAATCCCTACTCCGCAAGCAGGATTCTTCGCAGCCGGTCGAGAGCGGCCGCCGCGGCGATTTGCTTGAAGCGAAGGCGGTCGAAGGGGAAAAGAAACTTCTGCTCCCATTCCCCGCCCGGGTGCGCCACCGCGATATGGACGGTGCCCACGGGTTTGCCATCGGTCGCGCCTCCCGGCCCGGCGATGCCCGTGATGCCGACGCCGAAATCGGCGCCGCTGGCCTCGCGAATCCCTCGGGCCATTTCGAGGGCCACCTCAGCGCTGACCGCGCCGAACTGGCTTAAGGACTCCTCGGAGACAGCAAGTTGGCGCACCTTGGCGCGGTTGGAATAGGTCACCGCCCCTTCCAGGAAATACTCGCTGGAACCGGGGACATCGGTGATCCAATTCGCCAGCAAACCTCCCGTACAGGATTCCGCCGTCGCGAGGGTGAGTCCTTTCTCTTTCAGCAGACTGCCGACGACCTCCTCGAGTTTGACCTCATTTTCGCCGAAGACCGCCTCACCGACACGTTCGCGGACTTTAACGACGGCGGCGTCGAGACGCGCCTGAGCCACCTTGGCGTCCACGTCCGAAGTCCAGAGCCTCAAATCAATCGAGGGAAAACGGACACGAAAGCCCAGCGTCACGCCGTCGATCTCTCGGCGCGAGTCGAGTAGCGGACGCAATCTTTGATCCAGTTCCCCCTCGGGAAGGCCGAAACAATGCAAGGTCTGCCGAACCAGAAACTCCCCGCCTTTTAAACCGGCGATCTTCGGCAGAAAATATCGGTGAAACATCTCGTGCAACTCTCGCGGCGGGCCGGGAAAAAAGGCCAGGTGGGTTTTGCCCTCGATCCAATAGGCGCCGGGAGCGGTTCCGAAATCGTTGGAAAGCGGGACGGCACCCCGCGGCAGATCCGCCTGCTTCTCTTGATTAGGGCCTATCTTTCTCCCCACCCGCTGAAAAAAACGCCCGCCGCAAGGCCTCTGAAATCAACTCCTCCTCGTCGGGCACCGCCGTGTGAAACCGGGTTTCGAAGCCCCGCTCCTTCATGCGCGCGGCCAGCCAGCTCGCGTTGGAATTGACGACATCGCCGTCGACGACTTCGTTTCCGGTGGCGAGGATCTCAACGATCATGCGATCCCCCAAATCCACAAGATTAGGCGCAGGCAGATATTCGCGAAGACCCCCGCCAAGACGTCATCCATCACGACGCCCCACCCCCCACCCCAATGGCGGTCAATGCTGCGGATGGGATAGGGCTTCACGATGTCAAATAGACGAAAAAGGAGGAAAGCCAGGATCATCGTCTTGATACTGAAGGGAATGGCGATGACCCCGACCAAATAACCCACGACTTCATCGAGGACGATGATGGAACTATCATGGGACCCCAGAGTTTCTTCCGTCACATGGGCGAAATAGACGGCCAAGAAGACGAAAATCACGATTCCCCCGGCCACCCAGGCCCAGGGCAACTCTCGGGTCAAGTAGAATATCAAGACCCCCCATAGGGTCCCGAAGGTCCCCGGAGCGAAGGGCATATAACCGATTCCAAGACCGGTACTCATCCAAAGGGCGAAACGGCGCATACCTCGTCATATTAAAGTTGACGATGGGGTTCAATTCTTCTTAAATCCAACCTCCATTTTCATCCGTTTCCTAGGCATTCCGAACCCCTACGGATTCTAAGGAGTCGAATTTCATGAAAGCACGCCTCATCGTCGTTTCTTCCCTACTCGCCCTCTCCGTCAGCGCCTGCGGTACCCATGGCAGCTCTCCCGGGTCGGGGGACCTCGAAAAAGACCTGAAAAAGGGCAATTCCCTCGCCGAATTGGGTCCGGTTCAGATCGACGTGGGCTATCTTGAGGTTTTGAGCCGGGTGAATCCCAACATCGCGGGGCAAATCAAGACCCCGGCGGGCAAAAAGCGGCTGATCGACAGCCTGCTCGAACAAGAATTGCTCTATAAAGAGAGCGTCAACCGGGGCATCCCCAGCAAACCCGACGTGCAAGAAAAGGCGGCCCTTTACGAGCGCGTCATTTTCGCCCAAGCCGTGCTGGACGATGCCGTCGACAAGAAATCCAAGGAATACTACGACCAAAACAAAGAAAAAGAATTCTCCCGGGTGAAGGTCTCGCACATCCTGCTCAAGACGACTCCTACCCCGCCGGCGCCCACCGAGAAGGGGAAAACGCCTCCTCCCCCGGCGGACCCCAAAGCCCTGGAAGCCGAGGCCTTGAAGAAGGCCCAAGAAGCCAAAGCCAAGCTGGCTTCCGGCACCGCTTGGGAAGTGGTCGTCACTGAATATTCGGATGACCGAGGGACCAAGACCCGCGGCGGGGACCTAGGGTTGATCAGCCGTGGTGACCGCCGCGCCGACCGCCTCGGATGGAACGACTTGATCGAAAAATCCTTCACCCTAAAGGCGGGTGAGGTCAGCGATCCTATCCTCGCCAAGGACGGCTACCACATCATCAAGGTGACGGAAGTGGCCCAGGTCGCTCCTTATGAAGAAGTTCAGAACACCATCAAGTTCAAGCTACGCTCTCAGGTGAAGAACGAGCTGATGGCCCAGCTCACCAAGGGCAAGGCCACCGAGTACAAAGACGAGTCGCTCAAGGCCCTGACGGCGGCTCCCGCGGCCGGAGTTCCCGGAGCGGAAGGCCAAGCGCCGGCCATGCAAATCGAGACCAAGCCCGCTCCCGGCACCGCGGGAACTCCGGCCGCGCCGACGGCTCCCACCCCGCCTACCAAGGCGCCGGAAAGCAAGCCGTCCAAATAAACCGGCCTTGCGAAATTCAAAAAGGGACCCGCTTCGGGTCCCTTTTTTTTGAACTAAATTTCATGCACTCGCGGCGCGGCGTCACCAAGCGAAGTCTTGGAGATCCCGACTGAGCCTTGCCTATCTGGGCTCTTGAAATTCGACGCGGTCGCCGGCGTGGATGCCGAAGGTCTCGGACTTTCCGCCGTTGATCTCCAAGACATATTGATAGGGGCCGGCCGCCTCGCGGGGCGAGGTGGTTTGGGGAGTCGCGCGTTCCACGATCGAAACGATCTTCTTGTCGGGGCCGATGAACACCATGTCGAGAGGGATGAGGGTGTTCTTCATCCAAAAGGGCGTTTGGTTGAGTTTGGGAAAGACGAACAACATGCCGTGGTCAGGCTCCATTTCGCTGCGGTACATCAAGCCCTGACTGTGCTCCGCGGGAGTCCGCGCCAGCTCCGCCTGGAATTCATGCCGAAGCTTGCCCTCGGGCGAGAGTATTTTCACCGACGTCAACCCCTCCGAGCCGCAGGCCGGGGCGGCGAAAGCAAACATCAGGGCGATGAAAATCCAAAGACGAGTTCTCATGGTTCTCCTTCCATCAATTCCATTAGGCTCTTATCCAAGGCCGAGTCTTTCTTGCGCCGAATAAAGTTGGCTTTGATGCTCTTTTGAGATTCCGGGCTAATGGTCGTGGGAACTCCCTTGGCTTGATTGGCCGCCTTCGCCGCTTGCAAGGCCCTTTGCTCGAACATCTTGGTTTCTTTGTAACGATCGTTGAGCTTCTCGATCTTTTTCTCGACCACCCTTGGATTAGGATAGGTGTAGCGGATCGCCTTGTAGATCTTCATCGCGTTGTCGATCTGGCCCATCTCTTCGTAGGCGTTGGCCATGGTGAACTGCATCTCGGTCAGGAGAGGGCTGTCCTTGTATTTCTCGGAGGCGACTTTCAAAACTTCCACGGCTTCCTTCGACGAGCCTTCCATGAAAAAAATGTTGCCCAACTGGTACAGGACCTTGTCGGCCACCGGAGTGTCGGGATTCTTGTCGACGATGGCCATCAGGGAACGCCGCGCGGGCTCGAACTTCTTCAGTTTCACCGCCATCATCGCGACGCTGAACCTGGCTTCGTCGACGCCTTCCGCGTCGGGAAAACGATCGACGAGCCCTTGGTAATCCAAGAGGGCCTTTTCGAACTGCTCGTTCTTCTCGTCCATCTCCCCGGCGTGCCGGAAGGCCTTCAACGTTTCGGGAGACTTGGGAAAGCGGTTCTCGAGCATTTCATAGGCCTTCGAGGCCTTTTCGGAATTCCCCAGTGAAAAATTATAGATATCCCCGATGGTCAAGATCACCTCGGCGGTCCGTGGATGACCCGGATAGTACTTGAGGGCCTTGAGATAAAGCTCGATGGAATGCTCGAACTCCTTGAGCTGGAAGGCCTCGGCGGCCCGCTGGGTGTAGGATTCGAAGGGACGCGAACGCGGTACGTAGTAGAAGCCGGCGCCGATGGCGGCAAGCAAGAGCAAAAAAATGAAGATCTTCGTTCGGGACATCTAGGATCTTGCCTGCCCGGGAGAAGGCTTATTCGCCTTCGACCTTTTCCTCTTCCTCGTCGGCTTCCGCGAGTTTGGCCACCGCGCTGACCTGCTCCCCGGGCTCGAGATTGATAAGACGCACGCCTTGGGTGTTACGGCCGATCACGGAGATGTTGTTCACGGGCATGCGGATGATCTTGCCGCTGGTGGTAATGAGCATGATGCCGTCGGTGTCGGAGACTTGCTTGACCGAGACCACCTTGCCGGTGCGGTCGGTGACCTTCATGGTGATGACGCCGACGCCGCCCCGCCCTTGGACGCGATATTCCTCGGTCGGGGTACGCTTGCCCATGCCGTTGGCGGAGACGGTCAGGATGGTCGCCGCATCGTTGACGACTTCCATGCCGACGACGAAGTCCCCCTCTTCGAGCTTGATGCCGCGCACGCCGTAGGCCGTGCGGCCCATTTCGCGAACCTCTTGGGCGTCGAAGCGGATGGTCATGCCCTCGGAAGTGCCGATCAGGACATCCTTATTGCCCTCGCTCAGGGCGGCCGAGATCAGCTCGTCGTTCTCCTCGATCCCAAGCGCGATGATGCCGCCGGCGCGAGGATTGCTGAAGGCCATGAGGTCGGTTTTCTTGATGGTCCCGTTCCGCGTGCACATCACGATGGAAAGGCCTTCCTTGAATTCGCGCACCGGCAAAATGGCCGCGACATTCTCGCCCTGGGCGAAGTTGAGCAGGTTGATAATGGCCTTGCCCTTGGTGGCCCGGCCGGCCTGGGGAATCTCATGGACCTTGAGCCAGTAGAGCTTGCCCTTGGTGCTGAAGGTCAGGACGTAATTATGCGTCGAGGCGATGAAGAGATCCTCGACGAAATCCTCGTCTCGGGTGGTCATCCCGGTCTTGCCGCGGCCGCCGCGGCGCTGGGCCCGGTAGAGGCTGACGGGATTGCGCTTGATATAGCCGTTGTGGCTGACCGTGACGACCATGTCCTCTTCTTGGATCAGGTCTTCGACGCTGATTTCCTGCTGGGTGGCCATGATCTCGGTGCGGCGCGCGTCGCCGAATTTTTCGCGGATCTCGGTCAATTCGTCGGCGATGATCTTGAAGATCAGCTTCTCGCTAGCGAGGATTTCCTTGAGGCGGCGGATGATGCCTTGGATCTCTTCCCACTCTTGGATGATCTTGTCGCGCTCCAACCCGGTCAAGCGCTGCAGGCGTAAATCCAAAATGGCTTGGGCCTGGATCTCGCTCAATTCGAAGCGTGCCATCAATCCCTCTTTGGCCTCCAGGGGAGTCTTGGATTTCTTGATGATGGCGACGACCTCGTCGATGTTCTCGACGGCGATCTTTAGGCCTTCTAAAATATGCGCCCGCTCCTCGGCCTTGCGCAGCTCGAAGACGGTGCGCCGAGTCACGACCTCTTTGCGATGGTCGAGGAAGAGCTGCAGCATATCGCGCAAGCAAAGGACTCGCGGCTGTCCTTGGACGATGGACAGGAGGATGACGCCGAAGGAGCTCTGCATCGGCGTATGCTTGTAGAGCTGATTTAAAATGAC
Organism: Deltaproteobacteria bacterium; assembly: GCA_021414045.1. Taxonomy (GTDB): domain Bacteria; phylum UBA10199; class UBA10199; order DSSB01; family DSSB01; genus DSSB01. The sequence goes on from JAIOPF010000092.1 coordinate 6,627, forward strand.
GCCGGCCACCGCGCCGCGCTTGAGCTCGACGGCGATGCGCATGCCTTCGCGGTCGGATTCGTCCCGCAGGTCGCCAATGCCCTCGATCTTGCCGTCGCGCACGAGATGGGCGATTTGCTCGATCAGCTTGGCCTTGTTGACCTGAAAAGGCAGCTCGGAAATGATGATGGCTTCCCGATCCCCTCGCGGCCGTAGATGAAAGCGGCGGTGGGAAAATCGGGGCCCGGAACCAATCGATATAATTCTTCGTTGGGAATCTCGGGTTTTTCGATGAGGGCCAAGAGCGCGGTGACGATCTCCGTGAGGTTATGCGGCGGAATCTTGGTGGCCATGCCGACCGCGATGCCGTCGGAGCCATTGATCAAGAGATTCGGAATGCGCGTCGGCAAGACCGTGGGCTCTTCGGTGGAGTTGTCGAAGTTGGCGGTGAAATCGACGGTCTCTTTGTCGATGTCGGCCAGCATCTCCTCGGCGATGGCCTTGAGCCTGGCCTCGGTGTACCGGTAGGCCGCGGCGGAATCGCCGTCGACGGAACCGAAGTTTCCCTGTCCATCGATCAATTGGTAGCGCATGTTCCAGGGTTGGGCCATGCGGACCAAGGAGTCGTAGACCGCCGAATCGCCGTGGGGATGGTATTTCTTTAAAACTTCGCCGACGACGCCGGCGCACTTGCTGAATCGCTTGTTGCTGAGCAGGCCCTCGCGGAACATGGCGTAGAGAATGCGGCGATGGACGGGCTTGAGGCCGTCGCGCACGTCGGGAAGCGCACGCCCGATGATGACGCTCATCGAGTAGTTGAGATACGAATCCCGCATCTCGTCTTCGATGTTGATGGGTAAAATTTCGGCTGAACGCACCATGAATTCGCTCCTGCAGGGATGAACGGCCGAACGCTTGAAGAGATGGATTCGCTGAATTCGCGGCCGCGACTTAGCTTGTAACGGCTCAACCCGCCGATGTCAATCACACGCAGAGCCTTGATTTTCAGGCTCAAAGTCGCGAAAAAAAACATTTCGGCATCGATTTGGCGTTGACTTCAAAATCGAGAGGCCTAAGATAGAATTCACCGCTGAGCCGCAGTGAATCTAGCTCAGCGGTCGGTAGAAACGGCAGGTTCAGTACAGAAAACGATCTACCGTGGTTCATAGAAAATTCGCTCCCTGATTTAATAACGAACAGACCCCATGTCGGCAAGGTTCCGGTTATTTCATAAGAGATGACGCCTGCTGGTTATTCAAATCACAAACCCCAATGGGAGGATCTATGACCAAAGCGGAACTCATCAACATGGTGGCCAAAGAGGCCCGAATCTCGAAAGCCAGCGCCGAAAAGGCCATCAATTCCCTTTGCGGCAATGTCGCGAAGTGCTTGAAACGCAAAGACAAGATCACACTCACGGGCTTCGGCACCTTCATGGTCGCCAAACGCCGCGCCCGCACCGGCCGTAATCCACAGACCGGCGCTCCCATCAACATCAAAGCTTCCAGCGTTCCGAAGTTTAAAGCCGGGAAGTTGCTGAAGAATATGGTTCGATAAGCTTTTCGTTGCCGAAAAGTTTCGGCTCGATTTTTAAATGACCCGTGTTTGCGAAGAGCAAGCACGGGTTTTTTGTCTAAGATTAAAACAGGCGACAAATGCCGTAGGCGGCGGCCGCGACCAAGGCCGCGGCGGGGATGGTAATAATCCAGGCCCAGACGATACGACCCGCGATCCCCCAGCGAACGCTGGAAAGGCGGCGCACGGCCCCCACTCCGACGATGGCGCCGGTAATGGTATGAGTCGTGCTAATGGGAATGCCCGCGAAGGTCGCCCCAAATAAGGTGCAAGCGGCGGCGGTCTCGGCAGCAAAGCCTACGACC
>JAIOPF010000093.1 GCA_021414045.1 Deltaproteobacteria bacterium
GAAATTCCGCGCATGCACCGAACTGCTGCGATTCAAGAAACCCGTGGGCAAGACCGGTGACCGCGCGTCGAAAAGTTCGTCGAAAATCCTGGCGGGCGAAGTTGGGCGTGAACCGAACCCTTGCGCGGCTCCATATTCGAGAATCCGCTCCGCCATCACCCCGTGATTCGGCGCTCCGGCCAGCCCCTGCATGAGACGCGCGCCAACGCGCATCTGGAGCCAGGTGTCGCCGGTTTCCACCCAGCGCTGGGCCTCGCTTCGCGCGGATCGGAGCCCGAGCCCCTCCTCCAATCGGTGAGCGAGATAAACGCCGCCGATTCCGAAGGTCGATTGCGCCAAAGTCTCCGCGGCGGGATGGGCTCGCAAGGGCCTGCCCGCCGCCGAGCCCAACAACCCCATCCCATGCATCACGCCCATGAACAATGCGGCGGAGCGCAACTCTTCTCCCCATCCGGGACCAGATTCCTCGGCGTTCCCCGCCAGCAGGGAAAATCCTCGGCGGGCGGCGACGAAGGCTGGAACTTCGGCGGAATAAGCGGCAAGGCCGCTCAGTCCTCGAAGCGCCAGGCCCCGCGTCAAAAAACTTGGCGCCCGCGTCGCCAAGGAAGAGGCCACCGAAAGACGAGATATCCCCGCGACCCAGGAGCCGACGCCAAAAGCGGCGATCATGGTCGGGGACAAGGCCTGGTCGGCGAAACGGCGCACCATGGATTCGACTAAAGGAGCCAAAGCTCCCTGTCCGCGTAGGGTCTGCAAGCGGGCACGCGCCCTTCGCGAGACCGCGTCGGGCAAAGAGGAACTTGCCATCCAAGCATAAAGCTCGGCCGCGGCCGCGAAACCGCCACGATTTTCCAGGCGCAGGGCTAGGCTCAAGAGCCCTTCACCCAACATCGTGGGATCGGATTCCCGAGCCAAGCTATTCCATTCTTGAAAAAGTTCGGCGCCAAGCAGCCTTCGCAGGGCGGACATCGACGAGACCCCTAGCGGAGATTCGGATGGGGACGGGCGCTCGAAAGGGAGCAGTCCTGAAGCGGCGGCACGAAGAGTCACAAACAACGTCCTTTTTCGTGCCCCCACGGCATAAGACGCCAAATTGTCGCTTGATTGCCGAATTTATCGGCGGGACCGCGTTAGGGTTGCCAAAGGAAAAGCAAGATTTTGTACAACGCGGCGCGGCATTTTTCCATGACTTCGAGGAACCGGAAATAAACGGCTAACTCGAAGAAATCACTTTGAATTTCATCGGGGTCCAGCCTTAAAATACTCAATGCGGGGGCTTTCCGCATAGCATTAAAAATATTTTCTTTCCCTCAACTCTTGAGGGCTCTCCAGCCGATGATAATAAGGATACCTTTCATCGTCCCGGGGAGCACAAGGACCGAAGGAAGTCGTTTCCCATGGTGCTCCGACCCGATATTCCAGGTTCCACTGTCGCCACGCCAGGGCCTTTGCCCGCATCCAGTGATGCACCCGTCACCGGCGGACCCGTTTCCGCCCCGATCACGACGGGATCCCCCGCTCCCACTCCACCACCGCATGACGGCGCTGGGGCCGCCAGCGACCTTCACGCTACTGAAGCTAGACGGGAAGATACTCCGACTACCTCGGCTCGTGATGTTTATCGCGCTCGCATCGACCGATTGCGTGAGCGCATTCGCGACCTTCCGACCCTGCCCGATGCCCGCGCGAGTACCACTCTCACCGAGGTCTTGGCGGAGGCGCGCAGCTTGGAAACTAGCGGCGATACCAATTTCGTCGTCGACGACCTCATTGCCGTTCGTGGATGTTACCGGTACTTATCCCGCCGGGCCGCGGAAAGCACCTTTCTTCGCGGCCACCCCGAATACGCGTCTATCGCCACTGGACTCACTCGCGTCGAGGGCACGATGCGCGCCGCGCGGGACATCTTTCGCGGTGCCGCGACCGGCGCCACGGGAAATTGTACCCCACGCGAACGGATGCACATGTCTCGATTGGCGATTCGCTTGAGCCGCGATCTGCTGGAGACGACCTTCGAGAGCTCCGACCTCAACCATGAAGCCAGCGAGCTCATCACCGATTACCGGAACGAGATGCACCTGTTGCGAGGCGTCGGTTCGGAGGATCTGCCGGATCGAGATAGGGCGGACCGCATCGCGCGGGATCTTTCCGAAACTTTCGACCTCCGAACCCGCCTTCGGACGGATACCCACATCGTTCGTATTGAAGATCACGACATTGCGCTTGTAACCAACGCGGCGGAACAAAACCTTCAAGCCGTCGATTCCTTGATGTTGGGGTTTGGCACCGACCTGCACAATTCCGTCGGTTTTATCGAGAGTAGGAATGCCCATGCCGCGATCGACCGCTTGATCCATGGCATCATCGAGGGAAACCAAGAATCGCTGGTGCCGAGGCTGAATGCCGCAGGATTGGAAGAATACTGTCGCCTCTCCGCCGCCGCCGAGGAATCCGTGGAACGGGCGTCGGGCCTCACCGATCCCGCCGCGAGACGGACCGCATTGGCCGAGGCCCTGCAAGGGTTCGTCTCCTTAGGGGATACTTCCCGGGTTGGTGAAGTCGTCGACCTAATGGTGGCATCCCTCCCCGCGGACGCTTCCGATACCTTGCGCCTCCAAGTATTCACGGCCATGGGAAGCATTTTGCACGGGTCAGGGATGAACGCCGAGACCCGCATTCGGGAATTGGCCGACCCCATCGCACGCCGCCTCGCCGCCACGGAAACGCCTGAGGTATATCACAGGGAAATCGAAGCCGACGAATATACCGGACCCGGAGGAAGATCGGGAGCCACCGTCGTTTCGACAACCCTCGTCAACGAACGCGGTTACTTGAATACCGCCGCCGCGATCATGGCGGCGCGCTCCTATTACTCCGCGGTCGGAGACACCGAGGCCGCCCGCGGCTCCGAGACCCGCCTGACGGATTTGCGGTCTCAAATCGACTCGCAACTCAATCGAACGAGCGGCAGCCGGCTAAGGATCGAATTGTCCGCCTCATCGGTCGAAATCGATATGGCCCTGGAGGGCAGCGCCTCGGCCGAGCACCTTGGAGCATGGCGCACCGCGATCCGTTCGGCTTCCGATCTTCCTGCCGACGAGCGATTGACGCAACTTCGAAGCCTATTGAGAGTCGCGACCCTGACGCGCCGGGAAGCGGAAAGCGGCGGAACCGAGCGAACGGACTTGGCCGAGATCAATACTTGGGCCACCGACGTGATAGGCACCATTGCGGAAGACCGAATCCGCCAACTGACCACCGATCATCACGTGGACACAGAATTTTCGGCTTCGGTGATCTCCGATTTCAGAACTCGGCTCGGACGAGCCGTCACCGAGGGAGACACGGCCTGGATCGGAGGCGTCAGCGAGCGCGCCATCGACCAATTCGCCGATTTGGCGCAAAGCGGGCACGTGTTGTTGTCGGGAAGACACACTCCTCCGACAACGAGGGACCTGCGCTCCTGCCTGCAGGCCGCCGCCATTTTTTCCAGGCTCGGATCGACCGGAAGGGTCACCGAAGCGATGGCCCCCTTGCTCACCCATGCCGAGGGCATCGAAAACACGACCGAACGGGCGAATTTTTATCTATCGTTGGGACAAGTTTACCAAGAAGCCGGCATGAGCGTGGATGCCAACCAAATTCTCGATCGCGTCGCGGCCTTGGACGTGACGGGCGCGCCGCGGGAATTGCACCGCATCGCGGAGATCGTCCCCGCGATGCGCGAGTTGAACCTCGGCCACCTGGACCGGGCGCGAGAATTACTGACGGGGATCCGCGGAAATCCTCGCGCCGAGGAGATGTTGGGCAATGTGGAAGGCGCGATTCGCCGCAGCCGGTCGCTGCAAACGCTCGACGCACTGCGAATCCTCGCCTCCGATTACATCGCGCGCGAGCGCGCCCACGGTTCCAGCCGAGCCGATGCCAGCGACAGGGAAATTCGTTCCGCCCTCGATGAAGCGCAACGCCTGATTGTTTCTGGCCGTTTCACCACGGTCGAGGCGGCTCTAAGCCATCTCCACGGTGAAAGCTTCGGATTGAGCGATATGATCAGGGACTCCGCCGGCACCGGTCCCATTGACGGCCTATTTCGCGCCTCCGCCGACGTGACGATGAGTAGCGACCGCTTTTCCGAAAACATGCTTGCCTTCGCCTCCGGGCTGGCCGACGGAGAATATTATTCGGCAGCGTCCCAAATCGGAAATTTATTGACGCGAAATCCCCACACGAGCGCAGCCGCCCGTACGTTGGTGGACGGCATTCCCGGCGCGGCGCGGCTGAGCGGGATTCTCACCGAGATCGGCAATATGTCGATCATCTTCGCCGAATCCGACAGCGCGGCGCTGCGCAGCGGCGTCATCACCATCGCGACGTTCGGTCTCGGCAGGGTCGCGGCGGCCGGTGCCGAGCTGGCCTTCGCAAGCTACGCCACTGAATCAGCGATCGCCTCCTCGATGGCTTTGCGCGCCACCGGTTTCGTGGTGCGAAGCACGGCCGAAGCGACGACTTTCACGCTTTCGAACATGGCCTTCGAGACCTTGTTCACCGGGCGGACGGACCATTGGTCGCTGGATAATTTCGGCCACCAATTCGGAGCCATGATGGTTACCTTCATGTTCTGTCACGGCATCGGCATGGCCACCACCGGTCTCGGGCGTGCGGCGGCGCGCACCAGCTTGCTTGGAGAAGTCGCCGCCGATGGTAGCCGAACGCTGAGCTTAACCGGACGAGTCGCGATGGGCGCCGTTGGCTATGGGGCCACGATCACCGGCTTGACCGGGGTAGAGTACATCAATGAGGGCCTAGGGCTTCACCCCCCGGGAGGCAACGTCCCCTTTCTCACTCGCCTACTGGGTTCGGCCGTGATGGACGCGCAAATGCGATTGGCCGGCAGAGTCTTCAATGAAGCGACGGGAGGCGCTGTCGAGCGATGGGAAGCCGGCACCCGAGAGCGGTATGCCATTCATGAGCTGTTGCCCGCCATCGAACGCTTGGGTTTCGGACGCCCCAATGCGGAAGGGGAACTCAGCGGCGAGGGGACGACCGTGCTGCGCGCCATGCTTGCGCGAGTCGCGCGCGGTGAAAGCGCCTCCGAGGTCGCGGCCAGCGTCAGCGCGGAAACCAGCGGCGATCTCACCCGCATCACGCAAACGGTCCTCGGGGTGGAACCCAACAGCGCCGACGGACGCCGCCTGCAAGCCTTGCTTTTCGCCTACCGTGCCGCGCATCCTGACGCAAATTTAGCCGAAGTCGCGGGACGGCTTCAAATCGAGTCCAACCGACTCGCTCGGGCGGCCGGCCTCACGGAAGGGCCGGAGTATGAAATTGTCCGCGCTGAACTCTTTCGCCGCTCCCTCGCATCGAGTTCCACGGTCGAAGCGGTGACGGGCAACTCCGCGGCCTTCGCGGAATTGCGCCCCGGCCTGGAAGGCGTGGCAAACGACCTGCTGGGCTCCGGTGGTTCTTCCAGTCTTGAGGGACAACGATTGATCGGCCGCCTATTGCTCCGCTCCCTGGATAGCTCCGGTGGACTTCGCGTCGAGCGCGCGGCCACCGAACGAATCCGAGAACAGGTTCGCGGCATGGGACTGGATCCCGATTCCTCCGCGGGGCGCAGGATGTCCGCGGACTTGTTGCT
>JAIOPF010000325.1 GCA_021414045.1 Deltaproteobacteria bacterium
GCGGAATTCGACGTGGTCTCCGCTGGGACACAGGGCCTTGAGCAAGGTGACGTTGGGATTGAGCGTCTCGCGGTTCTGCTCGAAGTAGGCGACGCTGAGCGTGTCGGCCCGCTTCACCTCGCCGGTATCCGGAGCTTCTTGTCCCAGCAGGACGCGGAGTAGGGTGGATTTTCCGCAGCCGTTGGGGCCCAAGAGCCCGATGCGGCTTTGCGGCGTGATGAGCATGTCGATGTTGCTGAATAAGGATTTTCCGCCCAGGGATTTGGAGATGCCCTTGGCCTCGACTAATTTTTTCGGGCGCGCTTCCTCGGCGGCAAAGTCGATGCCGACGCCGCGGACGCGGTTGCGGGAGCTGACATCGCTCAATTCCTCGGCGATTTCCCCTGCCCGCTGGATCCTCGCCTGTTGCTTGGTGCCGCGGGCCTTGGGTCCGCGACGAAGCCATTCGGTCTCGCGCCGCAACGTATTCTTCAGTACCGACTCGCGTCGTTCTTGTTCGTGCCTCAGCTGCTCCTTGACCTCGAGATAATCAGCGTAATCGCCGGGAATGCTCAGGATGCCCTCGGGCAGGCTGGGATCCAACTCGAGGATGCGCGTCGCGATGCGCTGCAGGAAAAGCCGGTCATGGGTGATAGTGAGGCTGGCGAAAGGCGCCTTGGCGAGCAGGCCTTCGAGCCAAAGGATGCTTTCGACGTCGAGGTGATTGGTGGGTTCGTCGAGCAAGAGCAGGTCAGGGACCTTTGCCAACTCGCGGGCCAGGGCGACGCGTTTTTTCCATCCGCCGGAAAGTTCGGCCACTTTGGTTTCGGGCCCCACGCCCTGGGTACCGTCGAGCGAGAGCTTGGAGAGCCACTCTTGGGAGCGGGCTTGGAATTCCCAATCATGCTCGTGGGCGGCGGAGGTGTGGATTGAAGACTCCACCGTGGCATTCGGTTCGAAGGTGGGGATCTGCTCCAAAAGCCCCACGCAAAGTCCGCGCCGGGAGGAGATGGTCCCGCCATCCGGGGCGCTGCCTCCGGCCAGGAGGCGTAGCAGCGTGCTTTTGCCGGCGCCGTTCGGCCCTATCAGGCCGACGTGCTCCCCCTCTTCGAGTGAAAAGCTCAGGTCCCGAAATAGAGTTCGGGAGCCGTAGGTTTTGGAGATTTTTTGCGTGCTGATCAATATGGACATGGAAATAGCCGAATCGGTACGTGCCAATGGCGAAAATTAGCATAAGCGGCAACAAAATAATATGGGCTAGGCCATTATTAATTTTGTTCAAGAATATATAGGCATTTGCTATCTAAGCGATACTCAAGGAGGTATTCGTGAAAAAACAACTTTCCCTATTGATCCTTATTTCAATGTTTTCCCTGGTTAGGCCTTTGGTGGCTAGCGAAGCCGGCAGCAGCCATTACGTTCCGGGAACCATGGCATCTTTCATCGACACTCCGACGGGGATTCCTTTTAATGTCTTGAATCTCACCAATGGATATTTTGGCGACGCCTCGGTGAGCCGCCAATTTCCGATCGCGGGGCTTTTGACCGCCGATTTGAGCGCGGATTACGTGGCCAATGCCTTTGCCTTTCAGTACGACGCTCCAGTCGAGGTATTGCACGGAAAATACGCCTTCACGATTTCGCTTCCGGTCGTCGATTTACAGGTGAATGCCAGCGTCGCGGGTCCCTCGGGGGGCACGGTGGCGCGGAGGGATTCTCGCTCAGGATTGGGTGATTTATATTTCTCGCCCATCATCCTCTACTGGCAGAAGGGGAATTTCAAATACCTCGGTTCGGTGGGAATCTATGCTCCAAGTGGGGCTTTTGACGTCGGTCGGCTAGCCAATATAGGCAAGAACTACTGGACCTTTTCTCCGATCGCCGCGATGCAATACAGCAATCCTAAAAATGGCTTGGAGGCCACGGTCTTTACCGGCTTCAATTTCAATACCAAGAACAACGCGACGAACTATCAATCCGGGCAAGAATTCTACCTCGATTTCACGGTGGATAAACGATTTAAAAACGGTTTTGGCGTCGGCGCTACCGGCAACATCTTTCAACAAATAACGGGCGATTCCGGTTCCGGCGCCAAACTCGGCGGTTTCAAGGGCCGAACTTTTGGAATGGGACCGGAAGTATCCTACATGGGCCCCCTAAGTAAAACCATCATGTTCGCCATGGAATTGAAATGGCTCCCCGAGATCGAAGTCCAAAATCGAACCCAAGGCAGCAATATTTGGTTTAAATTTGGATTCGTCTTTAACTAGGGTTCCATGATTTTTTGGATGGATCTTGATGGACATGGAAATAGCCAATAAAAAGTGCGAAGATCCGCGGTTTGAACATGGCCTGGTTTTCGAAGACAAAAAGTAGCGCCCGGGATCAAGCTCGCGCACGTCGCCTCGACAAGGTACGAGCCAACGTCGAAAAATACCAGAATCAGCAACAAAAAAAGTATTGGCGCCGTTTTTTAGCCTACCTTAGCCGCTATCGCGCCACTTTGGCTAAGATCCTCATCTTAGTCCTTTTCACCGCCCTCTTCGAGACCCTGCTGCCTCAGTTGGTGCGCTTGGTTTTGGATTACATCGTTCCGAGAAAGGACTTCCGCCTTCTGGGATGGGTCTTGGGCGGTGGCATCTTGGCCTATCTGCTGCACGCCGGCCTCCGTTACCTAGAGCAAAGATCCGTCGTCAATTTTTCACTGGAACTCATCACCCGCATTCGCCGTGACTTGTTCGCCTACCAACTCAGGCTCCCCCTGCAATATTTCGAAAAATACGGCTCGGGCAAACTGATTTCCAAGCTGACCTACGGCACGACGATGATCAAATTACTGGTGGAGACCTTCGCCTATACCTGCCTTCGCGAAATCGTCTTGATCGCGATGGTGGTCATCGCCGCCGCCTTCATCAATTGGAAACTTACTTTCATTTTCCTTCTGCTGGCGCCCCTACTGTGGTGCTACGTCCACCGGCTCAATCGCTTCATGGCGCAGGTGGCTTCCCAGCTTCAGACGAAGAATGACGAGATTTTGAGGATCCTGGACCGGGTCTACCACTCCATCCGTTTTTTCCAGCTCTTCGGAGATTCGAAGGCCGAGGCCGAGCGCCTCGAAAGAGTCCTGCGCGAGGACAAGGAGTTTCGCGTCAAGCGGACCATGGTCTATGCGGGTAACGCCATCCTAATCAATTTGATCACGGCGCTGATCATCCTCGTCGCGCTCTATTACGGGGGCCGGCAGATCATCCACGGGAAAATGAAGGCCGGCGACGTGATGGCCTACATCATTTATTTGGGCATGCTGTTCCATCCCGTGAGCGAGTTGATTCGAGCCAGCGCCTTTCTCCAAGCCGGCAGGATCGGGATTTTTTCGGTGTTCTCCGTGTATGAAAATTACCAGCCGGTGCCGGAGCCGGAACACCCCGTCGCTCCGCGGGAGATGCGCGGCGAGGTGGAGTTTCGGAACGTGTGGTTCTCCTATCCGAGGAATTCGCTGCATCTCAAAAATCTCAATTTTCACGTTCGTCCCGGGCAGAAGGTCTTGATCGTCGGGCCCAGCGGGGGCGGGAAGGTGGTTCTTCAGGATTCCTTGCACTTGCAGGATAGCATCCTCGAGAATGTCGGGCTCGGCTTGGAGGACGCCTGGGAGGAAAAAGTCGAAGGCACCCTGGAGTTGGCGCAGCAGATCGGCATCGACCGCAAGATCGCCCGTCGCGAGAAAAAATTCGGCGAGGAAATCGGCGCGGAAGGCTTGGGTTTCTCGCGGGGCGAACTGCAAAAACTCGCCCTGATGCGCGCGGCGCAGCACGATGCGCCCATCGTCCTGCTCGACGAACCCACCGCCTCGATGGACGTGGTTTCCGAGCGGCACACCCTAAGGCGCATCAACGAATGGTTCGCCGAGAAGACGGTTTTCATGATTTCCCACCGCCCGGTCCCGGATTTCAAGGCCGACTGGGTCTTGGTGATGAAGAACGGTAGGATCGAGGAGCAGGGCAATCACTTCTACCTGCTCACCCATTCGGAATATTACCGTCAACTGAGTCGTCAGACACCGCACGACGCAGCCACCCCCACCAAGACTTCATCCGCCTGATTTTTTTTCCTAGGTTCGAGGAAGGCCCCGCCTTCTTTTTGCCCGCTTCCACCCGCAGATAGGGCTCCCAATCTTGGTAGGGGCCCAGGGGACGCCGTTTTTGCACCCGGTAATAGGCGCCAATCAGGCTGCGGAAGCCGCATTCGCGGAACCAGGACTCGGGCACGCTCTGGAAATTCTTGGCGCTGGCCTTGCGCGTGACGCAGATTCGGATTCTTTCCTTGATGAAAGAGTCCAGCACCTTGAGGTCTTGGTCGTCGTCCACGAAGGGAAAACACTTGATCCAGGCCAGTGCCTGGTCGGCGTGGAAATGCTCCTCGTGAAAATCCCGGAGGATTTTTCTCAGTAGGTCCTTGCGCTGGGCCGGCGTGCCGTTGGGACGATTGCGGTAGAGCTCCTTGCGCAGGACGGTCCTAGCCCAACGCCGATAGCGGTCGAGGGATTTCTCCCCAACGCGGACCCGGCCGAGATCGAAGCGATAGCCCAAGTAATGGAAGTCCTGTTCGGTGCTGCGCAGGTAGGTCTTGTCGGCCGAGACCGCGAGGCCTCGTTCATCGAGGACGGCCATGATTTCGGCGCGACCCGTTTCCACGACTTGACGGTCGGCGTGCACCAGCAGGATGTCGTCTCC
>JAIOPF010000326.1:0-3304 GCA_021414045.1 Deltaproteobacteria bacterium
CGAATAATGAAGCGGAAAAAATCATTTTCTCGATGGTCCGGGTCAGCCGGGTCCATCCCCCCAAAAAGCAGGTTTTGAAGGACATCTCGCTGTCCTTCTATTACGGCGCGAAAATCGGCGTCCTGGGCTTGAATGGGGCGGGAAAGAGCAGTCTGCTCCGCATCATCGCCGGCACCGACAAGGAATATCAGGGCGAGGTCACCTTTTCTAAGGGCTATACGGTGGGTTTTTTGGAGCAAGAGCCCAACTTGGATCCGGAAAAAACCGTTCGCGAAGTCGTCGAAGAAGGCGCGGGGGAAGTCGTCCAGCTGCTGAAAGAGTACGAGAAGATCAATAACAGCTTCGAAAACCCCATGTCCGACGATGAAATGCAGAAGCTGATCGAGCGCCAGGCCGAGGTGCAGGAGAAGCTCGAGGCCGCCAATGCCTGGGAGCTGGACAATCGCCTCGAGTTGGCGATGGATTCCTTCCGTTGCCCTCCGGCCGACGCGAAGATCGCGACCCTTTCCGGGGGCGAAAAACGCCGCGTCGCCTTGACCCGATTGCTGCTCAGCGAGCCCGACGTCTTGCTTTTGGACGAACCTACCAACCATCTCGATGCCGAGTCGGTCTATTTTCTCGAACGCCAGTTGCAGCAATATAAAGGGACGGTCATCGCCGTCACCCATGATCGCTATTTCTTGGATAACGTCGCCGGCTGGATCCTCGAGTTGGACCGCGGTCATGGCATTCCCTGGAAAGGGAACTATTCCTCCTGGTTGGAGCAAAAGCAAAAGCGCCTGGCCCTGGAAGAGAAGTCCGAAGACAAGCGCATCAAGACTCTAGCCCGCGAATTGGAATGGATTCGTCAGACGCCCACCGCCCGTCGAGCCAAGAGCAAGGCGCGCATCACCCAGTACGAGACTTTGCTGAATCAGGAAAACGAGAAGCGACAAGACGACATCGAAATCTACATCCCGCCCGGCCCGCGCCTTGGCGAATCGGTGATCGAAGCTCAGGGAGTCGCGAAGGCCTACGGGGACAACCTTCTTTTCGAAAATCTGAACTTCAAGCTGCCTCAAGGCGGCATTGTCGGCGTCATTGGCCCTAACGGCGCCGGTAAAAGTACTCTGTTCAAGATGATCATGAGCCTCGAGAAACCCGATTCCGGAAATTTCAAAGTAGGCGAGACGGTGAAGCTCGGATACGTCGACCAGAACCGCTTCGCGCCGGATGACAAGCGCACGGTCTTCGACGTCGTTTCCGGCGGCCTCGAAATGCTCAAGTTGGGCGCCCGCGAGATCAGTAGCCGCGCGTATTTGGCCCGTTTTAATTTTTCGGGCACCGACCAGCAAAAGCCGATCAATGTCCTGTCGGGTGGCGAACGCAATCGCGTTCACCTGTCTCTGGCACTGCAGAACGCCGGCAATGTCCTTTTGCTCGACGAACCCACCAACGATCTCGACGTCAACACCCTCCGCGCCCTCGAGGTTGCCCTGGAGAATTTCGTCGGCTGCGCCGTGGTCATCAGCCATGACCGCTGGTTCCTCGACCGTATCGCCACCCATGTGCTGGCCTTCGAGGGCGACAGCCAAGTCGTTTGGTTCGAGGGGAACTTCACCGAGTACGAAGAGGACAAGCGCCGTCGTTTGGGCCCGGAGGCGGAGAAGATCCATCGGATCAAGTATAAGAAGTTTAAGCGTTAGGGGGTGGGCGGCGGCGTCGCCGGAAAATCGAAGAATTCCACATCCTCTTTGACCGGATCGGGTAGAAATTCCAAACCCTGGAGATTCAGTCCATTGTCTGCGCACAGCTGCGAGGGCAGCGCGGCCTCCGCCGTGGAGATGATCGCGCAGAGATCTTCGAAGTTCTTCGAAGGGTCCGTATTGGATTCAAAGGATCCACGCCACAAGTCCAAGTTCTCGAACCACCTCCCAAATCCCTTTCCGGAATAACCCGGTCCGCTTAACTCCTGGTCGGGACTGCTGCCGTTGGCGGTTTTGAGAGCGGTGGTGTCCGGGCCCAACTGGCTCACGAAGGCTCGAAAACGCAAAATCAGGTAGGTTCTATCAGGGGCCGGATTCAAGGGGTCGACGGGGTCGTAGAGGAAGCCCGCGTAGATGTCGGTGAATTTATCCTCCGGATCGACGTGATTATAATCCGCCCGGACCTGGTAACCTCCGAAGCTCACGTCATGCCCCCTCAGAGTTCCCGCGCCTTTGTTCGTCTCCGTCGGATAGCTGTCGAACCTAGCGGCCAAAAATCGGGTCGGTTCCCCCGGGGTGAAATAGCCCTGGATGTAGACACGAATACAAATAGGTAGTCCCAAGGTATTTCCGGAACAACCCTCGAGGTTCCCGTCGCCATCGATGTCGAAGTCACCAAAGTCCAAATGGGCACTATAGGAGTTGTTCCCGATGAAGACCAAGGTATCCATTTGGTGCAGGTCGGCGCTCACCGGGATTTTGGGATCGATGGCGTTCAGAGGCTGCAAGATCCCGTTCATGCGAATGTTCGCGAAAATGGAAATGTTGGAACTAAAGGAGATGCCGCCCGTGTAAGTGCCATTTCCAACCGCATTCTTGAGGGTCAAACTCGAGGTTTTGGCGACAGAGTTCGAAAGGGTCGATGCGGACGGCTCACCTACCGTTTGAAAAACGACGGGGGCTCCCGCGACCGGAGAAGCTGTCTTGCTCGTATCGATCTCCACGGTGCTTGGAATGGTGAGAGAAGCGGGAATTTCGGCTATGGGCGCGGGGGCTGTCGCGGGATTGGAGGTGACTCCAGCGCATCCCGCCTGTAGCAATAGGAGCGCCGCGAGCCTGAATAGGATACCTTTCCATTTCTCCTTGGGAATAATCAATTTTTAACGCCTCCCCCTCCGCCCTTCCCGACACAGCTCGCGCATTGAAGGCAAGACAAACCTTGGGATCTGCAAATATCATTTCGGACGCTGCCGTCGCAGAATTCTCCGGCATCGATCACGCCGTTGCCGCATTTTGAAGGCGTGCAATTGCTGTCACAACCATCGTTGTCGATGTTATTGTGGTCGTCGCAGGTTTCTCCGGGATCGATGGTGCCGTCACCGCAAATGGGTTGTTTGCAGACACAGGAGTTGCAATAAAAACCGTTGGCCGTGTCGCAAGTCAGTCCGAGCTCGCCGCAGTCCTCCGATCCGGTGACGATGCCGTTGCCGCAGCCCGTGGGCGTGCAATTGCTGTCGCATCCGTCACCGTCGACGGTGTTGTTGTCATCGCAGGTTTCCCCGGGATCGATGGTACCATCGCCGCAGATGGGCTGTTTGCAGACGCAGGAGTTGCAGTAG
>JAIOPF010000326.1:3315-26357 GCA_021414045.1 Deltaproteobacteria bacterium
CGCCGCAGATGGGCTGTTTGCAGACGCAGGAGTTGCAGTAGAAGCCGTTGGCGGTGTCGCAGCTCAATCCAGGCTCGCCGCAGTCTTCCGGAGGAACGGCAACCCCGTTGCCGCAGCCCGTGGGCGCGCAATTGCTGTCGCAACCGTCACCGTCGACGGTGTTATGGTCGTCGCAGGTTTCCCCGGGATCGATGGTGCCGTCTCCGCAGATGGGCTGTTTGCAGACGCAGGAGTTGCAGTAGAAACCATTGGCCGTGTCGCAGGTCAGGCCGGGCTCACCGCAATCTTCCGGCGGGACGACGACGCCGTTGCCACAACCCGATGGCGTGCAATTGCTGTCGCATCCGTCCCCATCGGCGGTGTTATGGTCGTCGCAGACCTCGGTGCCCTCGCGCAGGCCGTCCCCGCAGGCCGGCGGGCAATCGTCCGGGCAATTGAAGGGATCTTCGTTCTCATGGGGATTGGCTTTTGCGTTATCGCAGACCTGGTCGTGATTGCAGAAACGGCAGGCGTCCCCGATTCCATCGCCGAGGCTGTCGTGCTGCTCGAAGTTATAGACGAATCGGCAGTTGTCGCATTCGTCACCCGAGCCGTCGCCGTCCGAATCGAGCTGGTCGGGGTTGAATCGATTCGCGCAATTGTCGCAGCCGGTAATCATCCATTCATTTCCAGGAACGGCGTGGTCGAGAATGGCGTCGTCATCGGAGTCGTCGAAGCCGTATTGGCGTTGGGAGACGTATAATTCTAGGCATGTATCGACGCAAGCAGCTCCGATTCGGATATTTGACGAAGGGGTCGCGATCCACGAAGGGTGGTCGATCTGGTCAAGGCTGTGGTCGTAGGGGGTCTGGTCCGCGTTGGGAACCAGCAAGCAGTTATCTCCCATTCCGTCGGTCGGGTTCGCCGTGCAAAAGACCGTTCCATCCGTCGGGCAATCGTCGCCCCGATTGCCGTTAATTCCGGGTTTGCAGACGATCATATTGGACGAGTTTCCAGACTCTTGGGCGACGATCGTCATGGCTCCGTCGCAGATTCCATCCCAGTCGCTGTCTCCCGGGGGGCTGCAGGCCTTGTTGTTTTGGTCGGGATTCCAATCTTGAGGACAAACGTCGCAAATATCTCCGAATCCGTCGTCGTCCATATCCGCTTGTTCTGGGTTAGGATAGGCAGGGCAGTTGTCTTTGCAGTTGTTGGCGATGGTCGACTCGCCAGGCTTGCAAAAATGATCCCCCACATTGTTGAACATGCCGTCGTCAATCCCGTCCCCGTCGCGATCATGCTCGCAAATATCGCCGGTCCCGTCTCCGACAGCCTCTCCGAGCCAATTGAGAGCGGGGTTGCCGAAAATATCTAATTCATCCTTTTGATCTGGATTGTAGGTGAGTGGGCAGTTGTCGCAAATGTTGCCGAAGCCATCTTGATCGGCGTCCAATTGCTTGCCGTTGGCTTGGTCATATTCCCCGTTCAAGGGACCGTTCACCTGGAGTGGACAATTATCGACGGCGTCTGGAATTCCGTCTCCATCCGCATCGATTTGACAAATGTCTCCCTTACCGTCTCCATCTCCGTCCGCTTGGTCGGGATTGGAGAGATTGGGGCAATTGTCACAATCATCGCCGACTCCATCCATGTCGGAATCCGCCTGGCCGGGATTCGCGATGAGAGAACAATTATCGCAAGCATCCCCCGTGCAATCATGGTCTTCATCGGCTTGGTCGGAGTTGGCGATGGCGGGGCAGTTGTCCTCGACGCTCAGAAGACTTAAATCCGCTTTATCGACCGACATCCTCGGGTCAAAATACCCGTCCGCATCCTCGTCTTGAGCGCAACAGCCCTGAACGCATTGCAAAGAGTTCAGGTCGATGGCGGGTGGAATTCCATAAAAATCCCGCGGAAGTCGATGGCAGTCCGTATCGCTGCTGCACTCCGGACCGGATCCGTTGACCGCTGTATTGAAGGTGACCGGGCAGTATTGCCAGCCAGGGGTTCGATTGCAGTCCCCTGAAGTCTTCAGGATTTTGGAGGGGACGCAATGGCCTTCTTCCGCTTGGGCCGGCAATTCGCAGATGAAATCATAACCGTTTTTTTCCAGTTGCGTCCGTGTCGCGTCGCAACCGAGGAGAAAATCTTGGCAGGCGCTCGTGTCTTTGCAGGATGGAAAATTCAAGCACTGCAACGAGGCATTTTGCGTATCGGTCGGGGTTTCTTGGGTGGGAGCAGGTTCGGTGTTGGCTGTTTTAGGGGAACCATTTCCGCAACTGAATGGACCGCCTAGCAATAGAATGGCGGTTAGCAGGGAAATCGCTAAATACTTAAGAGAATCGATAGGACTAGATATTCTCTCGCGTTGAAAATGGCCCCACATTTTCCTTACCCCTGAATAAGGGTAGTCGAAAACCTTATCCTAGTGGAAGGGATTTTTTGTACAGAGAACTGTTTGGAGATGTTATTCCAAATTCGCCTTCAATCTTTTGATAATAGTCGATGACTCGTCGGACATAGGCTCTTTTTTGCACATAGGGCAGGGGAGAGAAACTTCTTTTGAAGCCGTAAATGATCATGTCCCTCAGAATATCCGGAGTTACCTGAAACGCCGTCACGATTTTCAAGATTTCTTCCGTCACGGTGGTGCCGCTGACCAATCGGTTATCGGTGCAAATCGTCACGGAAAGCCGCTCCGAGAGCATTCTCTTGACGGGATGGTTGGCGATCTCGCCGATGCTGGGAATGGTCTGCAGGTTGCTCGTGGGGCAGACTTCGATCGTGATCCGTCGGTCGGCGATGTATTGCACTAGGGCTTCGGTGTAGCTCTCGCGTTCCGATGACGGAATATGCTCGACCAAATCGCTGGCGAAGAGGTGAGTGCCGTGGCCGATGCGGTCGGCATGGCACTGGGTGATGGCCTGGAAGATGGAAGAGGGGCCATAAGCCTCGCCGGCGTGGATGGTTTTCATCAAGAAATGTTGGTGGGCATACTCGAAGGCCTTGCGGTGGGCGTTCGCGGGCCAGCCCTTTTCTTCTCCCGCCAAATCGAAGCCGACGACAGGGACTCCCCGTCGGTCACGGGTGCCGATCAAGGCCTGCACGAGTTCCATGGAGGCCAAGGGAAAAACTTGGGACACCGGCGCGTAGCGATGACAGCCAATGAAGGTATTGTAATAAGGGGAGAAGGTTTTCCCGAACTTTCTCATCGCGCATCCGATGATCCCGTAATCGAAAGGCGGTTCTTTTCCCGAAGCAATCGGGTCTCTTTGGTTGATCTCGCTCTTGGCCTTGGCGAGGCCCCGGTCGACGGCAAGAAGAACTTCCTCAATGGAAAGTTTTTCCGAGGCGTTCAGCTGGGGAGCGAAGCGAGGCTCGATGTAGCGGACGCCTTCAGCGAAACTGTCGATGGCAAGCTCATAAGCGACCCGTTCCAGGGCTTCCGGTTCCCGCAGCACGGCGCAGGTGTATTGAAAACCGTGGAGGTACTCGCCGAGGTCCGCATAGCGGTCTTTAAAGACCAGTTCCTTCAGGCCTTCCGGGTTATAGGATGGCAATTCGACGGACTGGGCCTTCGCTAATTCGATCAGGGTTTCCAGTCGAAGCGAACCGTCCAGGTGAACATGGAGGTCGGTCTTGGGGATGGCGCGGATAAATTCGATATTAAGAGAATCAGGAAGCTTCATGCCCTATTGTAGGCGGCGTCTCCGCGCGAATACAAGCAGGGAGATGGTTAGTATCACCGGCCAGGCGCGGGTGGGGGAGACTTGCCGGGCGGATAGGGCGCAGGCCCCTCCTGTGGCCGTTCCGCCGCCACTTCCCCCGTTCAAGGAGAGGATTTGAGGACCGTCGTCCGAATTGTCCGAGACGGCGATGGCCGCTCTTTGGAGGCCCTCCTGGGCCGGAGTGAAATAGGCAATGAGGTCGCAGCTTCCGCCCGGCGGGACCGGACGCAAGGAGCAAGTTTCGATTCTCGCGAAGCTGAAGGGCGTATCGCCACCGAAGGTGACGGCCTTGACGAAGAGATCCGCCGTTCCGGTATTCGTCAGCGTGGCCGTTTGCGAATCGCTCGTGTCGCCAAAGGGCAAGTCAGCGAAGTCGAGGTGATCGGGGGCCAGGGCCACCGACGTGGACGGAGGCGAGGTGGGAGCCGGCGTGGGAAGGAATCCGGACTCGGCACCGGTGCCCTCCAGGGGAACGAAATTTCCCAAAACCTGGTTCTCATCCAATAGCACGATAAAAGCAGAATAATGCCCGAACAGGCTTGGGTGAAAGACCGCGCCGATTTCGCAGGTGTCGGCGTTTTCCAGCGTCGTTCCACTGCAGGTATCGGAGATGATTTCGAAATGAAGTGGGTCGCTGAGCTGGAGCGAGAGGGGACCGAAGCTGGCCGAGCTGTCCCTGAGCCGAACCGTGACGACCAGGGACGAGGCATTGTCTCCTAGGAGCGTCGTGGGGAAGACCAAGGCGGTGGGGTTGAAGGCCAGGGGAAGCAAGGGAACCGCGGCAAGGCGGCCAGGCAAAGCCAGGGCCAACAATAAAATGGCAAAGCTTGGTAAGTATTTCTTCATCGGAACCGGTTAATTTTCTGGAGTGCCAGCGGCTGTCTTTTTCTACGCATTAGACTATCCTTTTGTCCGTGTCCTTTCCAGATTTTCTTTACGAGTGCCTTCTTGATTGAAAAGGTAATCCGAACGCCGTATTTTTCCCATATCGCCTTCGAGGATTTGACGTGTTTAAGGACTAGGAGATCCCATGGAAGAAAAACCCAAAAATCGAAAACTCACCACGGCTTCCGGTCGTCCCTATGCTGAACACGAAAATTCGCAGACCGTCGGTCCCCGCGGACCGGTCTTGCTCCAAGACGTCATCCTTCACGAGAAGATGGCTCATTTCAACCGGGAGCGAATCCCCGAACGGGTGGTTCATGCCAAGGGCAGCGGAGCTTACGGAAAATTCACGGTGACGCAGGATATCTCAAAATATACCCGCGCCAAGATTTTCGGAAAGATCGGCAAAACGACGAGGGTCTTCGCGCGGTTCTCGACGGTGGGCGGCGAGCAGGGATCCGCCGACGCCGAAAGGGACCCGAGGGGTTTCGCGCTTAAGTTTTACACCGAGGACGGCAACTGGGACCTGGTCGGGAACAATACTCCGGTCTTCTTCATCAAGGACCCGAAAAAATTCAGCGATTTCATTCACACCCAAAAACGGGATCCCAAAACTCACCTCAAGAGCGCGACGATGAAGTGGGATTTTTGGTCCTTGAATCCGGAGAGCCTGCACCAGGTTTTCATTTTGATGACGGATCGAGGAACTCCGCTCAATTATCGCCATATGGATGGCTTCGGAAGCCACACCTTCTCCTTCATCAACAAGGATAACGAGAGGTTCTGGGTGAAGTTTCATTTTAAGAATCTCCAGGGCATCAAAAATTTCACCGATGCCGAGGCGGAGACCATGAGGGCCAAAGATCCCGATCATGCGCAGCGCGACCTTTTTGAATCCATCCAGCGCGGCGATTTTCCGAAGTGGGCCCTCAAGATCCAGGTGATGCCCGAAGCCGAGGCCAAGCAATACCGCTGGAATCCCTTCGATCTCACGAAGGTGTGGCCGCACGCGGATTATCCCTTGATGGACGTGGGGGTCCTTGAGCTCAACGAGAATCCCGACAATTATTTCGCCCATGTCGAACAGGCGGCCTTCGCGCCCGCCAATGTCGTCGACGGCATCGGGTATTCGCCCGACAAGATGCTCCAAGGAAGGCTGTTGTCCTACCCGGACGCGCATCGCTACCGTTTGGGGGTGAATTTCGAGCAGTTGCCGGTCAATAAATGCCCTTACCAGGTTTCCAACTACCACCGAGACGGACATATGCGCGTCGATGGCAACGGAGGAGGGGATCCCAACTATTTTCCCAACAGCTTCGACGATATTTTTCCCGATCAAGAATATAAAGAACCCGCCTGGCAATTGGATAGTTCCCTGGCGGATTGGTATGACCGAAATGCCGAGGGTGAAAACGATCATTACACCCAGCCAGGCAATCTATTCCGATTGATCAGCGAGCGGGACAAGAAAAACACTATCGCCAACATCGTCGGATCCATGAGCGGCATCGAAGGTCCGAAGCGTGACCAGATCGTCCGCAGGCAATTGTGCCATTTTTTCCGGGCCGACCCCGATTTGGGCGCGGGCGTGGCCAAGGGATTGGGGATTGACGTGAATGAATTCTTGAATACTAAAGAAAAACCTTAGATCAGGTCATGAACGAGCGCCTGAGCCGATACAATGAAATGGTTGACACCGCTTTTCCTAATTGTTGCTGTTCTCATTTTCAGCCAATGCCAGCGGTCCAAGATGGATTCTCATCCATTGACTGGCGCGCCCGCTGGCATGGTTTGGATTCCCCCCGGAAGCTTCAAGATGGGCACGGACGATCCGCATAGCATGGCGAACGAGCGTCCCGCGCACGAGGTTCGCGTCGATGGTTTTTGGATGGACGAACATGACGTGACGAACGCCGAGTTCCAAAAATTCGTCGTGGCAACCGGATACAAGACGATCGCGGAGCGCAAACCGGAATGGGAAGAGCTCCAGAAGCAGCTTCCCCCCAATACGCCCAAGCCACCGGAAGATTTGCTGGTTCCGGGATCCTTGGTATTTACCCCGCCGGATCACCCCGTTCCCTTAAATAACCTTGAGGGATGGTGGCGATGGGTACCCGGCGCGGATTGGCGCCATCCGGAAGGGCCTGGCAGCGATATTGTCGGGAGGGAAGACCATCCCGTCGTTCAAGTCGCTTGGGAAGATGCCTTCGCTTATGCCCAATGGGCGGGTAAACGCCTTCCCACCGAGGCGGAGTGGGAATACGCCGCCCGCGGTGGACGTCAGGGACAGAGATTTTTTTGGGGCAACGAGTTACGGCCTCAAGGGCGCTTCATGGCGAATATTTTTCAAGGTCAATTTCCCGTGAAAATACCGCCGAGGACGGTTTTTCCGGGACTTCGCCAGTGAAATCCTTCCCCCCCAACGGTTATGGTCTATTCGATATGGCGGGGAACGTGTGGCAATGGACCAACGATTGGTACAAATCCGACGTCAACGCCGATCTCGCGAGTAAGGGTGCTTGTGAAAATCCCAAAGGTCCAGAGCAGACCTTCGATCCCGGTGATCCTTATGCTCCAAAGCGAGTGATCAAGGGCGGTTCTTTTTTATGCAGTTCTGAATATTGTGAAAGCTATAGGCCTAGCGCTCGGCGTGGGACGCCTCCAGACACGGGTTCGGCCCATGTCGGTTTTCGCTGCGTGAAATCGCCGTCGGGATCGAATGTCGCGGCCAGCTCTCGTGCCGATCATTAAATGAACTAAGGAGGGAACTTGCATACCACCACCCGTCGACGCCTAACGATGTCTCTCATGGCTTTAGTCATGGCCGGCACTCTGGTCGCTTGTCGCCAAGCTTCTCATAATCCACCGAAAAAACTTGCTAGTCCTTTGGTTGCCACGCCGATGCCGACGCCGGCGGTTTCGGCGCCTGTACCCATTGCGGTTCCGACGGCTCCGCCCTCGATTCTATCGACGACACCGCCTCCCTCTCCGCAAACACCACCGGCCTCTCCGGTGGCTGTAGTGGCCCCGCCACCAGCGTCGCCGACGGCGCCCTCGGCCAAACCGAACATCCTCGTCATCTTCGGAGACGACGTGGGACAGTCGGATATCAGCGCCTATACCTTTGGCTTGATGGGATTTAAGACGCCCAACATCGATCGGCTCGCGAAAGAAGGTATGATGTTCACCGATTACTATGCCGAGCAGAGCTGTACCGCGGGCCGTTCCTCGTTCATTACGGGACAGGCAACGCTTCGCACCGGCCTATCGAAAGTGGGTCTTCCAGGAGCGAAGCTGGGCTTGCAGAAAGAGGATATCACCATCGCGGAAGCTCTGAAGCCCCTGGGTTATTC
Source organism: Deltaproteobacteria bacterium (assembly GCA_021414045.1). GTDB lineage: Bacteria > UBA10199 > UBA10199 > DSSB01 > DSSB01 > DSSB01. Next base: position 11,261 of record JAIOPF010000326.1, read on the forward strand.
CACCGGGCAATTCGGCAAGAATCATCTGGGGGATCGCAACGAATTCCTGCCGACGGTTCATGGCTTTGACGAATTTTTCGGCAATCTCTATCACTTGAATGCCGAGGAGGAGCCCGAGAATCCCGACTATCCCAAGAATCCCCAGTTTCTGCAGAAATACGGTCCGCGCGGCGTCCTGAAATGCGTCGCCACCACGGTGGACGATCCCACCGAAGATCCCCGTTTCGGCAAGGTCGGAAAACAAAAATGCGAGGACACCGGACCTCTCAATATCAAGCGCATGGAGACGATCGACGACGAGACCACCGATGCCGCGATCGATTACATGAAGCGGCAGGTTCAGGCTGGAAAACCTTTCTTCGTCTGGATGAACACGACGAGGATGCATCTCTATACCCATATTCGTCCCAGCATGAAGGGGAGAAGCGGGATCAGCGAATACGCGGACGGGATGCTCGAACACGACGACGACGTGGGTAAGTTGCTGAAGACCATCGACGACCTGGGAATCGCCGACAATACGATCGTGGTTTATAGCACGGACAACGGCCCTCACATGAATTCGTGGCCGGATGCGGCGATGACGCCTTTCCGCAGCGAGAAAAACACCAACTGGGAAGGCGCTTTTCGCGTGCCGGCGATGGTTCGCTGGCCGGGGCATATCAAGCCGGGAACGGTTTCCAACGAGATAGTCTCGGGACTCGATTGGTTTCCGACGCTCTTGGCAGCGGTAGGAGACACGACGGTCACCGACCGTCTATTGAAGGGTTGGGAAACCAACGGGAATAACTACAAGGTGCATTTGGACGGCTATAATATTTTGCCCTATTTACAGGGCCAAGAGCCGAATTCGCCTCGCAAGGGGTTCTTTTATTTCAATGACGATGGCGAATTGGTCGCGGCTCGCTACGAAAACTGGAAGGAAGTCTTCTGTGAGCAACGCGTTCCAGGCACGCTGCGTATTTGGGGAGAGCCTTTCGTTTGCCTGAGAGCCCCTAAGCTCTTCAATTTGCGGATGGATCCTTATGAACGAGCGGACATCACCTCGAACACTTATTATGATTGGACGCTTCGGCATTCCTTCTTAGCGGTGCCGACCCAGGAACTCGTGGGTAAGTTCCTTCAGACCTTCCGCGAATATCCGCCACGCCAAAAGCCCTCGAGTTTCAGCATAGACCAGATCATGGAGAACATGCAGAAACAACAGTCCCAGGGCAACGGAGATTGAGTTGAGAAGCTTTAGGGGGGGAATCATGAAGCAGGGGAAATCTCGATGGCTGGTTGCGGCTTGGTTCGGAATCTTCATGACCTTGGCTCCGATAGCCGCGCCATGCGGGATCGATCCGCTTCCTTCCTGGAACGACGGTCCCAACAAGAAAGCGATCATCCAATTTGCGGAGAGGGCGGAGAAGGAAATCCCAATCGGGGAACGTGTCGCGGTTTTTGACAACGATGGGACGCTATGGTCCGAGCAGCCTATCTACTTTCAGTTCGCCTTCGCCTTGGACAGGATCAAGTCCCTCGCCAAGGATCATCCCGAGTGGAATAATCAAGAACCCTTCAAATCGGTCCTTTCCGGGGACATCAAGGCCTTAATGGCCACTGGAGAGAAGGGAGTCCTGGAAGTCGTCGCCGCTTCCCATTCCGGGATGACGACGGACCAATTCTCTCAAATCCTCAAGGAATGGCTAAAAACGGCACGCCATCCCGTATTCAAAGTCCCTTATACCGATCTCGTCTTCCAGCCGATGCTGGAGTTGCTGGCCTATCTTCGAGGAAAGGGTTTCAAGACCTTCATCGTATCCGGAGGAGGGGTTGAGTTCATGCGCGGCTTCGCCGAAAAATCCTACGGCGTTCCTCCGGAGCAGGTCATTGGCAGCAGCGGCAAACTCGAATTCGAAATGAAGGACGGTAAACCTTTCATCGAAAAGCTCCCTACAGTGGATTTTATCGATGACAAGGCGGGCAAACCCGTCGGTATCCAGAAGTTTATCGGTCGTCGTCCCGTCGCCGCTTTTGGGAATTCCGACGGAGATCTGCAAATGCTGCAGTGGACGACGGTCGACCATGGGTCTGGCCCTCGAATCGGGCTGATCGTGCATCATGACGACGCGGCGAGGGAATTCGCCTACGATCGCGATTCTCCGATCGGGACCTTGAATAAGGCCTGGGACGAGGCTGGCAGCCGCGGTTGGTTGGTGGTGAGCATGAAGCAGGATTGGAAGAAAATTTACCCGAAGGTTCATAAACCCTGATGAAATGCATTGGTTTCAATCGGATGGAAAGGCGGACTCATGCAAGTAAAGAGAAGCACGGCGTTTTTAGCTAGTCTAGTGGCGATGGGATTCTCTGTCGTCGGAATCGCGAAGACTTCCCGTGCCCAGGATATTAAACTGCCTCCCGATCAAGTGACCGCCATCGCCAAAGATGCCTATATCTATGGGTTTCCGCTCGTGGATAACTATAGGGTGATGTATTCATTCTCCGTCGACAAGAGTAGTTCGGAATACAAAGGTCCTTTCAACCAGCTCATCAATAGCGCCAACGTCTTTACTCCCGCGGATAAGACCGTTCAGACGCCCAATTCCGATACCCCCTATTCCTTCGCGGAACTTGATTTAAGGTCGGAACCGATGGTGGTCACCATTCCGCCCATCGAGAAGGATCGTTATTTTTCCGTCCAGATGGTCGACCTCTACACCTTCAATTTTGACTATCTCGGCACACGCACCACCGGGAACGGTGGTGGAGATTACCTGATCGCGGGACCTGGTTGGAAAGGGGAGGCCCCAAAAGAAATCAAGCAAGTCCTCAAGTCGGAAACCGAGTTGATGACATTGATCTTTCGCACCCAACTCTTCAATCCGGCGGATATCGATAAGGTCAGGAAAATTCAGGCGGGATATAAACTGCGGCCATTGTCCGCCTATCTAGGGAAAACGCCCCACGCAGCGTCTCCGGCGATCGATTTCGTGAGGCCGCTGACGGCTCCGGAAGAACGGAGTTCCCTGGAGTTCTTCAATATTTTGAATTTTGTTCTGAAGTATTGTCCCGTTAACTCCACCGAGGTCGAACTGCGCCAACGGTTCGCGAGGATCGGCATCGGTACCGACGCCTTCCAGCCGGGAAAATTATCGCCGGAGCTTCAATCGGCCTTCAAAAAGGGAATGACCGAAGGCCAGGCGCAGATTCAGTCCTTGATCGATACGAGCAAGTCCTCGGCTGACTTCTTCGGGACCCGAACCTTTTTAAAAAACGACTACCTCCACCGCGCCGTGGGAGCCCAGGTTGGCATCTATGGAAACTCGAAGGAAGAGGCGTTTTATGTTCCTTATAAATCGGACGCCGAAAAGCAGCCCTTGGACGGGTCCAAGAACCGCTATATCCTGCATTTCGACGCGGGGAAATTGCCTCCGGCCAAGGCTTTTTGGTCTCTCACGATGTATGATTTTCCCGCCCAACTTTTGGTCGCCAATCCCATCAACCGTTATTTGATTAATTCCCCCATGCTGCCTAGCCTGAAAAAGGACGCGGACGGTGGGGTGACGATCTATCTCCAGGCGGATTCCCCCGGGAAGGACAAAGAAGCGAATTGGCTGCCGGCCCCAAAGGGGATTTTCTTCGCTGTTTTGCGCATATATTTGCCGAAGCCGTCGGTGTTGGACGGAACTTGGCAGTCGCCGCAGATTCAAAGGGCGAAATAACTTTTCTGAGCTCGACGAGGGAGATGCGTGAAGAAGATCCTTTCATTCTTTAAGACAACATTCTTCTCAGGCCTATTTTTCCTCCTTCCCTTGGTTTTGACGGTGATTGTGCTTCGGGAGGGATGGAAATTGGTTTCCAAGCTCTTGGAGCCGGTGGTCCAAGCGCTTCCTTTAAAGTCGGTGTTAGGAAATGCGACTCCTTACATCGCGGCTATTTTGACCATGGCTTTGATTTGTTTCGCGGCCGGGATTTTGGCCAGGACCGGAATAGCCACTAAATTTAGCGAGACCGTCGAGCGACTCATCCTGCATCGTATTCCCGGCTATACCCTTTTCAAGGGGGCGATGGCCGGATTCGAGGGGATTCAGGCGCGTTCGAATGTTTCCGTGGTATTGGTCGATACGGGACAAGAGAAGCTGCAATTGGGTTTCGTCTTGGAGCATAACCCCGACGGACTCTTGACGGTCTTCGTCCCCAGCGCTCCCACTCCGACTTCAGGTTCGGTCTATTTCCTCAAGCCGGAAAAGGTTCGGAAAATCGATATTTCCGTTACCGCCGCCGTGAAATGCCTCATGCAGTTGGGCGTAGGCAGCCAAAAATTCTTGAGCTCGCCGGTACCTCAGTCTGATGGCGAAACGAGGGAGGGGACGCTTGCCTAAAAATCGGGTCGAACGGTGGATTCCAGGCCTTCGCATGTTGCGCGAGTACCGCCCGTCTTGGTTTTTCCCGGATTTGGCGGCGGGCGTGACTTTAGGCGCGGTGATGGTCCCCGTGGGATTAGCCTTCGGCGACTTGGCGGGATTGCCGCTCGCGGGTCTCTATGCGGCGATGCTGCCGCTATTGGTTTATGTTTTTTTCGGAAGCTCGAGGCAATTGATCATTGGTCCGGATGCGACAATGGCCGCCATCGTTGCGGTCAGCATCGCTCCATTGGCGGAAGGAGACGTCGTCCGTTTGGCCATGCTCGCGGGAATGTTGGCCGTGCTCATCGGTTTGGTTTGCATCTTCGGCTCTTTTCTGCGTTTGGGTTTCATGGCCGATTTTCTGGCGAAACCAGTCATCGTCGGCTTCATGCACGGGCTCGCCTTCGTGATCTTCACTGGGCAATTGCCAAAGATCTTGGGGATCCAAGGGGGAGGGGATACGACCCTTTCTCAATTAGTCACGGTTTGCCGCGGATTTGGAGCCGCCAACGGCGTCACTCTGACGATCGGCGCCGCCTGCGTGACGATCATCCTGGTTTGTCGTCATTGGTTTCCGCGTATCCCCGGCCAGATCGTCGCCTTGTTGCTCGCGCTTTTGGCCGTCCTGTACTTGGAACTGGAACGCTACGGCGTGTCCGTTGTCGGGGAAATTCCCCGCGGTTTGCCGACCTTCCACCTTCCTATTCCGAGCCTGGCCGACCTTCAGACCCTCATCCCCATTGCCTTTGCCGCGGCCTTGGTGGCCTTTTCGGACACCGTCGTGACGGCCCGGGGATTCGCTTCGAGGAATCGTTACCAAGTCGACGCCAACCAGGAAATGTTCGCCTTGGGGATCGCGAATATCGGATCGGGCCTGACGCAAGGCATTCCGGTCAGCGGCAGCGGGTCTCGCACAGCGGTGGCGGAATCCACGGGTAGTCGCACACAGGTGACCTCCCTGGTGGCCGCAGTTGCCGTGGGATGCGTGATGCTTTTCTTGACTCCCTATCTATATCACCTTCCGGAAGCGGCCTTGGGGGGCATCTTGGTCGCGGCGGCCTATAACCTTTGCGAGTTTGGGGAATTTCGTCGCATGTGGCGCTTTCGAGGTGCGGGGTTTTTCGGCGCTTTGCTGACTTTCGCCGGAGTCGTGGGAATTGGCGTCATGCAGGGGATAGCGCTGGGAATCTTGTATTCGCTGGTACTGGTCCTGAAGGCACTCTCTTTCCCGGATGACGCCATTTTGGGCCGGAACGCCGAAGGGGAATTCCATGACCTGAAACGCTATCCTGAGGCGAGGGAAATTCCAGGCTTGATCCTCTATCGTTTTTCAGGGCCGCTGTTTTTCGCGAACTGCGGACAATTTCGTTCCCGTGTCGAGGGATTTCTCGACGCAATCCAGGAGCCGGTGAAGGCAGTTATTTTGGACGCCTCTGGGGTGATCAACATCGACCTCGCCGCCTGCGAATTGCTATCCGAAATTCACGAAGGTCTTAAAAATCGAGGCACCCGTCTCGAAGTCGCCAATTTGCGGGACTTCGTGAAAGAGCAAATATTCCGCGGTTGGGAAGGGAGCCAGGACGAACCAAGTTTATTTTTTAAGGATTTAAACGCCGCGGTGGAAGCGGTTGAGCGAGTATGACGGCGAAAGGCCTATTATCGCGGTTTCCCAGCGTCAGACGTACCCCAAAGCATGGATGATGGGAAAGTGGCTCACTCGGTAGGCCGGCAGCAGGGACGAGAGCAAGCTCGACACCATCGAGATGGCGAAGGTCTGAAGCAATAGCCCCGGAGTGACATTGATCATGCAATAATAAAACCCAGCCGCTTGAGGTGGTTGGATGGGAATCCCGATCATCGAGACGATTTTCGCGAGTCCGGTGCCTACCAGCAGCCCCATTAGCGAACCGAGCAAGCCTAAGAGAGCTGTTTCGAGGAAGATCATTCCAAAAAGGGTCGCGCGGCTGTTTCCCACGGCCATCATCGTGCCGAATTCCCGCATTCTCTCCAATAGAATCATGTTGATGGTGTTGGCGATACTGAAGAAAAAGATGATGCTGATGATGATTTGGATGATGGCGTAAATTTGCTGCAGGAGTTGCTTGCTTTGCCGATAGTATTGGCCCTGTTCCACCCAGGTGAGCATTTCCAGGTTATTGGCCGCGGGTCCTAGTGCGGCGAGGAGTTCCGATTTCGCGCTATCGGTTTTCGAGGTCTTGTCCAGCACCACCAGGAGGCTATGAACCTCATTCGTGAGGCCTAGGATTTTTTGCGAGGTTTTGAGGTTCATTTTCAGGGACCGGTCGTCGAAGTCCTTGATGAAGGTCTCGAATACCCCTTTAATTTTAAATTCCGAGCCGTCCAGGGCGCCTTCTTTTCGCGTGGTAATGAAACTAAAGGTATCGCCCACCCGCAGGCCCATGGCGTCCATCAAGCCTTTGCCGACGATGACCCCGTAAGGGTCGTTTTCTTCCAGGTCCTTGCCCTCGACGATGTTCGTGGAAGGTAAATTCTCGCCGGTGGTTTGGAAGCTTCCCATCTTGTTTTCGATGGTTGGGTCCACGCCCAGCGCCATGACCGCGATGGCGGTCTCGTTGGAACTGGCCATGCCCTGGAACTTGAGCCGTGGGGCCACCATGGAGACGTTGGGATTCTTCTCGACGGTCTGCAGTATCGTCATGGAATCGGGGAGCAAGTAATCGAGGGGCGCCCGCGCGCCTTTTCTGTTGTATCCCTTGGCGTTGATTTGAATGTGCCCCGTTTGGCTGTGGATGAAGACTTCCCCGAAACCTTCCATCATATTGTCGAAAAAGCCGCCGATGAGGATGAGTCCCGTGCACCCCAGGACCAAAATCGAGAGGGTCAGCAGGCAACGCCTCTGGTTCCGAAAGATGTTGCGCCAGCAGATTTTTAAAAGTTTTGAGAATCCTTGCATGATATTTCCTTCAATTAAAGGAGCCTTTGGATATCCACGGGTTTCTTGTTCGAGGTGATATGTTTCGCCAGGAATTCCCTTTTGAGTTTCAGCGAGCCGGTGCGGGGAAAGTCCTCCGTCCACAAGAGGAAGCCGGAGATGCGTTTCTGTTCGGCGAGTGAACGGTTGCGGGCTCGGATCCGTTCCGGAAGCTCGGTGATATCAACTTCGTCTTGTGGATGCGCGACTAAAAACAGCTTTTCCTCGAGCAAGGGCGTGTCCGGCCATAGATAATGCGTGCCGAACACGCAGTATTCCTTCAACTCACGGAGGTCTTCGAAGGCTGTTTCCACGTCCTCGGGGTAGATGTTCTCTCCGCCCGGGGTGACGATGATATTTTTCTTCCGCCCCTTGATCCGCAGGAAACCCTTGGCGTCCAAGGTTCCGAGGTCGTCCGTGCGCAGCCATCCGTCTTGAAGATATTCTCGGGTCAGGTCCGGGTCCTTGTAATAACCTTTCATCACGCAAGGGCTTCGCACCCAAATCTCTCCGACTCCCGAAGCGTCCGGATTGCGAATTTGCACCTCCGTGTCCGGAAGGAGCTTGCCGACATTGTCATCGTGAAACTGCTCCCATACCGGCGTCGAGACGGTGGTGCCTGCTTCGGTTAATCCATACCCAATGCCGACAAAAATTCCGAAGTTGTAAAAGAATCTGACCAATTTTGAGTCGATGAAGGTGCCGCCCGTCATGATCAGCCGGAGCCGGCCACCGAAGGCTTCGTGGACTTTCTGGAAGACTCGCTTCGACAGCCAATGCCGGGGACGCGGAGTGGCCGCGCGGTGCAGGGCTTGCAGGGCGTGGACCACCGTTTTTTTGACGGGTGTTAGCGAATCGATTTGGCTTTGGATCTTTTTCTGGATCTCTTTCAGGATGAGCGGGACGAAGGTGGTGATGTCGATCTGATAGTCCTTGAGAGTCGAGGTCAAATATTGGGGCCTGAGGGTTCTCTGGTGAACGACGGTCGCGCCCAGGATCATGGGCAATAGAAAGCCAAAGACGAAGTCGATTCCGTGGTTCGTGGGGAGAATCGATAAATAGCGGTCGCCGCGTTTCATCTGGACCCTCAAGCTGAAGTTCTCCACTTGCTTGAGGTAATTCGCGTGCGTCATCATGCATCCTTTGATTCGTCCCCCGGTTCCAGAGGAGTAAAGGATGGCACATACGTCGTCTCGGGTCCTTTTCGCGGGTTTGGGAGATCCCTTGACGATGGCTTCCCAGCGATGGCCGCGAATTTCCTTCTTGTCTTCAGGTGCCTCCGTGACCAGGATTTTTACCCGGCTTTTGATTTCCGTTTTATCGGCGAGCCATTTCTCGCGGATACCCCATTCGGTGACGATGATTTTCGGGTCGCAATGCCTGAAGTAGGAGGCATGTTCCTCCGACGAGAGTTTATAGTCGATGGGGACTATCACTCCCCCGCATAAATAAACGGCGATGCCGGAAATGACCCACTTGGACTGATTGGACATGACGATGGCGCAATGGTCACCGGGTTTTAGCCCCAATTGCTGGAGTAGCACGGCCACCCGTTTCGCCTCCTGGCGCAATTCCTTATAGGTATAACGCGCGGATTCCTCATCCCGATTGACTTCGATCAGGGCGACGTCTTTGCCGTGTTTTGGAAGTCGGTCCTCGAAAGCGTCTCCGAAGCTTTCATACATGGATAAGTCGAGTTTCACCTTAAGCGTCTCCTTTCAGCGGTCGCAGGGCTTCCTCGCGTTTTCGCAGGGATTTAAGCTCTTGAGCTAATTGTTGCCGCTTGATTTTCATGGAAGAAGTGCGCGGGAAATCGCGCTCGTGCACGACGAATCCGGAAATCCTCTTATAATCGGCCAAATGCCGGTTGCGCTTCCGAAGGCCCTCGAGAAGAATTTCCGAGACTCCGTCCCCTTTGGGGCGAAACACGACGATGAGCTGCTCGCCTATTAGCCGACCTTCGGGCCAAATGTAGTTCGCCGCGAAAATACAGAACTCTTCCCAGTCCGAAATGTCCTCAAAGGCGTTTTCAATGTCTTCGGGGTAAACGTTCTTGCCGCCTTCGGTCACCACCATATTCTTGGACCTTCCGACAATTTTGAGGTGTCCGGAGGCGTCCATTTTTCCTAGGTCGCCGGTTCGCAGCCATCCCTTCACCAGCGTTTCAGCGGTTAATTCGGGGTCGTCGAGATAGCCTTTCATCAAAGTGGGACCACTCGCCCATATTTCGCCGATGCCGCCTTCGTCGGGGTTCCGGATTTCCAACTCCATACCGGGAAGTGGAAGCCCGACGGTATCGCCCCGGAAGGGCTTTAGATCGTTCAAGGTGATAGCGGTTCCCGCCTCGGTGAGTCCGTAGCCGATGGCCACTGGTAGGCCGATTCGGTAAAAATATTCGGCGAGGTTCCTGTCCACGTAGGCTCCTCCAACGATGATCTGGCGCAGGCTTCCCCCAAAACGATCATGAATGCCTTTGAACAGCATTCTGGACAAGCCAGGGCGTGGCTGTTTGCGCGTCATGGTCTCGTTCAAGGTTTTGATTCCCTCGAAGAGGCTTTTGGTGAAAGCCGGGAGAGCCTCGATTTTCTCCTCGATGCCCTGCTTGATCATTTTTAACAGCAGGGGAACCAAGGCCAAGAGGGTGATCCGGTAATTCTTCATGGTCTCGACGAGATATTGCGGGCGTAGGGTCCTCTGATGCACGACGCTGGCTCCGCAAATCAGCGGCATCAAAAAACCGCACATGAAGTCGATGGCGTGATTGGTCGGGATAATGGAGAAGTACCGGTCGTCTTCGACGGGGGAAACTACCGCGTGGAGCTGTTCGACTTGGGTTAAAAATCCACCGTGACTCAGCATGCAGCCTTTGGCCCGCCCGCCAGTTCCGGAGGAATAGATAATCGAAGCGATATCCTCCCGGTTTCGGCGGTGAAACTGGAAGGATCCCTGGGGCGAATCTTCCCATCGATAAGCTCCGTTCAAATCGGCGCCCTCGGGCGCCTCGGTCACTAAGACTTTAGTCGTGGTGGCGATGGACGAGCTCTCTTTCGAGAGCTTCTGCCAAATCGGCCATTCTATAATCAAGCATTTGGGCTGTGAGTGGGTTAGGAGCCCGTGGAGTTCGGGAGGCGTCAACTTATAGTCGAGTGGAACCAATACGGCTCCGGACCAATAGATCCCCAGGCCGGAAATGACCCATTTCGATTGGTTGGACAGGACAATGGCGCAAAGGTCGCCAGGCACGACTCCATGATCCTGAAGGTAGGCCGCGAATCTTTCGGCCTCGCGCCTCAAGTCCAGGTGCGACCAGCGACCGTTTTCAAGGTCCCGATTAATTTCCACCAAGGCTAGGTTACTCTTGAACGGGACGCTGGACTCTCGGATCGCCTCGCCGATGCAGCTGAAACGACTTAGATTCAAGCTCATTTGTACCTTTCGATCGCCTCGGCGAGACCTCCGAAGGTCGAAGCCTCCTTGAGCACGTAATCCGGGATTTCAACGCCGAATTGGAGTTCCAGTTCGCCCAAGAGATCGAGGGCCTGAAGGCTGTCGATGCCCAATCTCTCGAATAAATCGTCTTCGGCTCCCAGTTGTTTTGGATCGACCTTGAATCGCGATGCGACCATTTGCACGAGTTGACTCAGTACGGCTTCATTCATTGGATACCCCTTGTCTTTAAAATCCTTGTTCCCTCGAAATCCCCGAACTTCGCCAATAGGCCTTCAATGAGCGGAGGAAGAGGGGGGAGGTAATTCTCCCACTTCTCGGCGACATTTCGGCGTTCGTAGCGAGGATAACGCGCGGAAATCTCCCGGCTGAGGTCGATTCCCATCTGACCCATCAGCCTCAATTGAGAAGGAATAAACCGGCCTATCGTATCGGAGATCGCTTCGGCCTCGCCGGCCATCCCGCGCATTTTATCCAAAAGCTTTTCCATAAGACCTTCCATCCCGACGAGTACGGGGAATAGATTTTCCTCGTGGCAAAAGACCTTCGCGGCGCCGGCCATGGCACCGATGTACTCCTCGTATTTACGGTCCGATTCCTCGGACTGATGATGGAAATAGATCGAGGTGTGATGCTGGTTTTTGTATTCCCCGAAGATTCGCCATGCCAAGGTCTTCATGAGGTCGGGACGTATGGGCCACCAAAAGGGGTTGATCGGGCAGAGGATGAGTATCTTGCGCCTTCCGTCCCATCCCGCCTTCCTCAGCAGTTCCGCGCCTCGGCTCGGGGGAGCGGGATCGAAGGTCCAAGCGGTGTCGGCTCCGCTGGTATTGCGAATTCCCATCTCCCCCAATATCCCCCGGGAAGCTTCGTTGCGGCACAGCACCAAGGATTTGGAGCAATATTTTTCGACGAAATCGCGGAGACTTTCGTCCATGGCGCCCGCTTCGGCGCCGTATCCGACGCTCAGCTTGTTCTCGGCGGATGCGAGGCCCAGGGCGCCGGCCATCATGGTCGAAAGCGCGCTGGCGAATTTCGATTTGAACATGGAGCCCTCGCAGGCGACGACTCCATGGTGTTTGGGACATTCGTCGAAAAGAAATTTGGGGAATACCATCGGAATCCGGATTTGACGGGCCCCGGAAAAATAGCCCGCGGTTTTTTCCGGATCCAGGGTCATGATGGTCAGCTCGAGGGCGTCGTCGGTGAATATGGTCCGGAATTGGCGGATCATTTCCTCGACTCGGACGTCGGCGCCGGTGTTCCTTGCCCCGACATAACCCGCCAAAAGGAGTTTCAAGGGCTTGCCATGGGACCAAGTTTCCCGCGCGATGCCCAAGGCATCCTTCGCGCGCACCGTTTCGATCAGGGACGCCATCGCTTCCTGCAGCAAACGGTCGGGATTCGCCATATCCGAGAGCGATTTCCAAAGGGCGGACATTAAGCCACCTCCTTTTGGGTACCTGGCTGGCAAAATGGCAGGAATGGGTAGGAAAACTGGTGGTCCAAGGCGAATCTTAAGACGCCGGGTGCGTAGCTGACGAAGGACGCCGGGCGTTCTTCCAGTTCCTCGACAATCCTGGAATTGTCGAACACGGTGTTCCCCAACAAATGAGGACGGAATACATTCACCAATCTCGCCGTTCTAACTAGCCCGGATTTGAGGCGAGAATTCGACAGCCAATCGCAGCTTTTCATGAAGATCCCACAGAGTCCGGGACTAAAATGGGTTCTCCGCTTGTGGAATTCGGAGGTCAAACAATCCGAGATCTCACGGTAATTGGGAGAGGCTAGCCCGGCGCTGAGGTGATAAATGGGATGGCGCGGATGATCGGATTTGTGGATCCGAACGACGGCCTTGCCGACAAAATCCGCTGGGACGATATCCATGCGCCAGCTGGGATCCAAGGGAAGCACCGACATTTTCGCCATCCAGGCGAAGGCGCGCAGCATGTCGAATTGGGTGGTTTGAGGGAACCGCGTGTCTCCGATGATGGCGCTAGGGCGAAAAATGGTCAGGGGAATTCCCTCCAACACCCGCTGAGATAGGTATTCTGACATTTTTTTGGTTCGGCCGTAGGGATCCAGGTCTGGACGGTTCCAGCGTATCGCGGTGTCTTCCTGCACGGTCTCGTTTTCGCGAATTCCCGATACGGCCACCGTCGAGACCAAGCTATAGCGGCGCAGTGGCTTCAAATCGTGGATTTTCTTGGCCAGCAAGGCGACTTCGAGGCTGCCTTTCACGTTCACATTGGCGCAGGACTCTTCCGATTTTCGGTTTAGGCTGGCCGCGGCGTGAATCACCGAATCCGTCGATTCCAGGAGACGTTCTTGAGACGCCTTGTTCAAGCCCAGTCCCGGTTCGGTTAGGTCGCCCAAATGAATATCGATCCGTTGGGTGCGGTGATCCCAATAGGTCTGAAAATTCATGTGGAGCTGGAGCGACCTCCAAAGCCGCTTTTCCGCCTCCTCGATGGTGCGGGAACGGACCAAAAGCGCGATCCTTTCCTTGGAGTTGGAAAGAAGTTCCGCCGCGATGTAGGAGCCCAGAAATCCCGTGGCACCCGTGAGGAAGGTCGTCATGTTCGACCTCCAACCGCCCGTTTTTGGGCTCGTGATTTTGTAGCCTCCTTGATCAGATGGAAGGAGTAGGGCGGGGTATATTTCTCGACGGGGCTATGTTCCAAAATTGGATAGCACCATTTTCGAATTCCCGGCTCATGGATGTCGATGACGTATTCCCGCCAATGGATTTTCTCCGGTTCGAATCCAAAATCTTCCATTTCCTCGACTTCGTGCTCGGCCAAATGCTTCGTGACGAAGCGAAAGTCGTTGTCGTGAATGAAAGGCAGGAATACTTGGATGATCTTTTCCGCTTTGATCAGGGTCCACTTCGAATTGTGGGCGAATAAAGTAAGGCGATGAGCCAGCTCCTTGAGGCTCTCCGGAGCTTTTCCTTCGAGCTTTTTCGCAAGATTGGTGAGCGAGGTCGCCCATTTGCGCAGTTGCGTGACGGAGAAAGGACTGTTCTCCCCGACGGGGACGGCGTCCCAGCGAGACAGGAGCATTCTATCCAGAGTCGATTTGCCATGAGCGCGGTAATATTTCCGGTGCGCCAAGTCGATGAGTTCCAGCATCCTGCCCACCGTCAGCAAATTACGGTCCGATGAAGCGCAGTGGTAGACCGGGAACTCCCGTCCCGTCAGCAGGGCCGCCGCCGCCAAGGTGATTCCTCGGCCGACCAGATCCACCGGCACGATATCGAGGGCGAGTTTCGGGCGCGCGGTGATGTGGCGCAGCCAGCTCCCCGCGAGGTAGGAAATCGGGGTGCAGGTCTCCGCGCCCTCGTTCCATCCCGGGAAGGGGAAGGATAGGGCGCTTTCGACGATGGAAGGACGCAAGATGGCGAATCGGAGATTTCCAGCGCGACTCTGGATCAAGGACTCGGCCATGCTTTTCGAATAGGTGTATCCGTTCGGCCAACTCCATTTTCGCGCTCGGGTCTGGCCGGCGACGACCCAATCCTTGCCCTTTTCTTCGGTGCTGATTTCTTGGAGGACGTCCTCATATTCCTTCTCTACGCTATATTGGAGCCCCTGGGGATTGTAGTCGGGAATCAGTGTCTCGTTGACCAAGCCTCCGCTGGTTTTTCCGCAGACGAAGGCGGTCGAAATGTGCAGCAAGGAAGCGTTCCGGCATTCCTTGGTGAATTCCAGGGCGTGAATCGCTCCCATGGCGTTGATTCGAATCGCCTCCCTCAAGTCCGGTTCGAAATCGACGAGGCCGGCGCAATTCACCACCAGATCAATTTTTTCCTCGAGTCCACGTCGGATATCGGGGGGAATGCCGAGTCCAGGGAGCGACACGTCTCCTTCGACGATTTCGAGACGCCGGTGCAAATATTCGGGCAGTTTGTCCCCCCATTTCTCGTGCAATGGCTTGAATACGGGGGAACTGGACAACATCTCCTCGAAACGTTCGAAAGCGGTTTGATTCTTCTTATTGCGGACGAGGACGTAAATCTTTCCGATTTCGGGGACCTTGGAAAGGATCATCGAGATCCAGACTTTTCCGACAAAGCCCGAGCCGCCGGTCACCAGAAGGTGCTTTCCAAAAAAAGCGCGATGTATCGACATGTTGTCTTTCATGCCTATCAATACTCCAGGATGGGCCAATCCATTTGTCGAGCTTCCCGTCTTAGGGTCTCGGAGGGATTGACGGCGCAAGGGTTTCCGACGGAATTCATCAGGATCATGTCCTGCTCGTAAGACGTATAGACGGCGGAATGAGCGAGATCGCAGTTTCTTTC
>JAIOPF010000327.1 GCA_021414045.1 Deltaproteobacteria bacterium
CGTCTTTTTTCACCGTGATGGTGTGGGTGGTCGACGGCCTTAAACCCTTGATGCGCAGTGGGGTGGCTTTTTGCGGTTGCCCGTTCAAAAGGACCATGGCTCCAGGAGGGTTGGAATCGACCATGACGATACCGGCTCCGCCGCTGTCGCCGGTACCTGTGCTTCCGCCACCGCCCAAGCTGATGGTTCCGAGGTTTCGCGTCTCTCCGGGCCTCAGCGTCACGACCTTGGTCACGGTGGAAAGCCCGCTCTTGCTGACCGTTATTTCCAGCGGAGATCCGGCGGAAACCTTCCATTTGCCCGGGGAACTGCCCTTGCGCACGCCATTGATGAAGACGTCGGCGCCCTTGGGGTCGCTGCTTAGGGCGACGAAAGTCTCTCCCCCAGCGTCTTGATTCTTATCTTTGTCGGCTTCCTTCTGCTTGTCCGCCTCTTTTTGCTTGTCGGCGTCCTTCTGCTTTTGGGCGTCTTTATCCTTTTGAGCCTGCTTCTGCTTGTCCGCTTCCTGCTGGGCCTTCAGGCGATCCGCCTCTTGTTGGGCCTTGAGCTTGTCGGCATCCTGCTGCGCCTTGTTCTTGTCGGTATCTTTTCCCTGCTGTTGCTGGGCTTGTTGATCTTTTTGTTTCTGCAGATCGAGCAATCGTTGTTTTTCTTGTTCCTGCTTCAGCTTTTCTTGGGCGATTTGGTCGGGCGTCTTCTCTTCTACCTTGACCATGCGCTCTTGGAAGGAGAAGCCCTGCTTGTCCGCTAAATCCACCGAACGGACGATGTCTTGGTAACCTTGGCGCGCCAAACGGATGGTGTAGCGCTTGCCCACCTCTTGGTCGGGGATGGTGGCCGGCGTGCTCAATCCCGTGTCGTTGCTATTGAGGTAAATGCGGGCTCCGGGAGGCGTGCTGGAAACCCGGATCGGGGCGAAGAGAATCTCCTCGAGCTTTTTATTAAACTCGATGGGTTCTATCGAGTAGACCGTGATGCGCTCTTCCACCGGCCGATGCTTGTCCATCTCGAGCTTGACCGAGAAGGTCTGCGAAAGGGGAAGGTCTTCCAGAGTGGCGGGCGAGACCTTGCCGCTGTCCTTGCCGTCCAAGGTAATCTTGGCTCCGGGAGGCGTCGTCACGATCTTGATCGTGCCTACCGGGATCACGTCCAGCGTCGGGGTGAGGCTGACGGGGTTGGGGTCGGTCAAGGTAAGGGTCTTCGTCCAGTCTTTGAATCTGGGCTTCTTGAGGGTGATTTTTTGGGTATCCCCAACTTTCAAGGTTTTCACCGTCGCTGGGGTGACGAGGTTGGTGTCGGTATCGTTGATCAGAACTTGGGCGCCCTCGGGCGTGGAGGTGATCTGCAAGACGCCGAAAACGTCGGGCGGCGGGGGGGAGGTCCCTTGAACCAATCTGTCTTGAAATAGGCTCCCGCGGCGGCTCCTATCAAGAGCATCGCGGCGATGGGATAAGCGAGCCAACGCTTCGAGGTCTTAGGCTTCGCGACTTTTTCAGCCTTGGGAGCGGCGGCCTTCTTCGCCGGAGGCGGCGTCGGTGCCGGGGCAGGAGCCGGCTTGGGCGCCGCGGCGGCGGGTAAGGCGTTGATCCCGGTACCGGTGACTTCAGGCTCGGATTCTTGGCCGGAAATGAAGGACTCGATGAAAGTTTGGGTCGGCTGCTTGTCGGCGAGACCTCCCGTGACTTCCTCGTTGTCCCGGTGCACCAGGTTTTGCTGGGCGATGGCGTCGATCATGATCGAGCGGGTCTTGGAGTCGATCGAGAGGTCTTCTTTTTTATGAACGACTTCCTTGGTCTCGATTTCTTGGGCGAAGAGCTTCCGCATCAGCCCGGAAAGTTTGCGCGGGGTAAAGTCGATGTAAGTGGAATACAGATAGCGAGTCAGGTCGATCTGCATGTCCCCGGCGTTGTCGTAGCGGTCCTTGACGGAATAGGCGAGGGCCTTGGCCAGGATTTTGCGGAGGCCCAGGGGAATCGAATCGGGGAAGGAGTTCTCGTTCAAGCGCGTCGTGCGGATCTTTTTCAAGACCTCGAACTGAGTTTCACCCGTAAAAAGTTTTTCGCCGGTCAGCAATTCATAAAGGATGAGGCCGGTCGAGAAGATATCGGTTTTGCGGTCGATGGGTTTGCCCAAGGCTTGCTCGGGCGACATGTAGCTGATCTTGCCCTTGAGGATGCCAGCCATCGTGTGGCTGATGTTCATGGCGGCTTTGGCGATTCCGAAGTCGACGATCTTGACCTCGCCCTCGAAGCTCAAAAGGATGTTCTGGGGGCTGATGTCGCGGTGGACGATGTTGAGGGGCTTGCCCTCGTTGTCCTTCTTGGAGTGCGCGTAATCGAGGCCCTTGCAAGTCTCGCTGAGGATATAAACGACGATGTCCTCGGAGAATTTCTCTTGGATCTCCTTGGCACGGTTCAGCACCTCGCGGAGGTTGATGCCGTTGATGAACTCCATCGAGATGAAATAGTCGTCCCCGACCTTGCCCAGGTCGTAGACCTGCACGATGTTGGTGTGGGACAAAAGCACCGAGAGCTTGGCCTCGTCGACCAGCATGCTGATGAACTCTTTGTCGACCGCGCAGTGCGGGAGAATCCGCTTGATCGCGAGGATCTTTTCGAAACCGTCCACGCCGAAGGTCTTGGCCTTGTAAATCTCGGCCATTCCTCCCGTCGCGAGCTTCTCGATCAGGAAATACTTTCCGAAAGGTTTTGGATGAAACTCCGCCATGCCGTCCTACAAGGTAAAAAAGTAAATCAACAAAAGCACCGCGATCGCCATCGCTCCGAAGCCCAGGTAATAAGACCAGGCGATTCCCGTTTTGGGCGCCGCTTCCGGGGAAGCCCGAAACACCGGCGCCGGGGGCCTTCCTGGGCTGTGCGGCGCGTCATGGTGTTGCGGCCGCGCTATCGTTAAAAAAGTTCCCTTCACCAGCTGATCGACCACGATCTCTTCGCCCGGCTTGCGGCTGATGAAACGCATGCCTTCTTGGCGGCTCACTGCCAGCTGGGCGCCCTTGATCAAACTTCCGTTCGCCAGCGCGATATCCACCTCGATCAAGGCAGTGTCGCGGTGGGTGCTGACTCCTCGATAGGTAAAGCTGCTGATCTGGGTCGAGGAGATCTTTTCACTGACGAATTTCCTCGGGTCTTTGGACAGCAATTGGACGAAATCCGAAGTCTCGCCGAAGCTGTCCTTGTTCTCTTTTCCCGAGTCCGCGCCGCTCTCGTCGCGTTTTTTCTCTTCCTTCGTTTCGTTCGTGGCGCCGATCTTCCAGGCATCGACCTGTCGCGTCTTTTCAATGCGATCGACCACGCAAAATCACCTTTTGTTGAGGAGGCTTATGTCGTCCGGGCGGGATACCGGTGGAAAGGCGCCTTTAAGAGGAAGCCTTGGCTGCCGGTT
>JAIOPF010000026.1 GCA_021414045.1 Deltaproteobacteria bacterium
CGAAATTTTTCCGAGATAAAGGAGCCGATATGACCGAACTGCTACTGGGTAAAAATGCGAAAGGGGAGGCGGTGAACCTCGATCTCCGCATGGGCAATCGGCACGGGTTGATCGCCGGGGCCACGGGAACCGGCAAGACGGTCACCCTGCAGCGCTTGGCGGAGGGCTTCGCCCGCCAGGGAGTCTCGGTCTTCATGGCCGACGTGAAGGGCGATCTTTCCGGTTTGGCCCAGCCGGGACAACCTTCCGAAAAGATCCAGGCGCGGGTGGCCGAACTGAAGCTCGCTGATTTTCAGCCGAAGGGCTACCCCACGGTCTTTTGGGATATTTACGGGAAAAAGGGGCATTCCCTGCGTAGCACCGCTTCGGAGATGGGGCCCTTGCTGCTGAGTCGGGTGCTCGGATTGAACGAGACCCAAGAGGGGATTCTGCGGATCGTCTTCAAGATCGCCGACGATCAAGGCTTGTTGTTGCTCGACATGAAGGACTTGCAGTCCATGATAGGATGGATCAGCGAGCACGCCAAAGACCTAAAAAGCGATTACGGCAATCTTTCCACGCAGAGTTTGTCCACGATCCAACGGCAATTGTTGGTTTTGAGCGAATCGGGCGGGGGAATTTTCCTCGGGGAACCCGCCCTGCGCCTCGAGCATCTCATGCAGAAGGATTTTTCGGGAATCGGCGTCATCAGCGTCTTGGACGCGACCCAACTGATGTCCGATCCCAAGGTCTACACGACTTTCATGCTGTGGCTGCTCTCCGAGCTCTTCGAGCATTTGCCCGAGGTCGGCGACCAAGATAGGCCCAAACTGGTGTTTTTTTTCGACGAGGCTCACCTGCTTTTCAAGGAAGCGCCCAAGGCCTTGCTCGAGAAAATCGAGCAGGTGGTGCGCTTGATCCGGTCGAAGGGCGTCGGCGTCTATTTCGTCACGCAGAATCCTCTCGATATTCCCGAGAGCGTCTTGGGCCAACTCGGCAACCGCGTCCAACACGCCTTGCGCGCTTTCACTCCCTTGGATCAAAAAGCGGTGAAGGTGGCGGCCCAGACTTTTCGGCAGAATCCCGAGATCGACACCGAGAAGGTCATCACCGAATTGGGCGTCGGAGAGGCCTTGGTCTCCATGCTCGATGCCCAAGGCAGCCCCACCGTGGTGCAGCGCGTGAAGATCGCGCCGCCGGAATCCCGCATCGGTCCTTTGACCGACGCGGAGCGTAGCGAAAGAGTTAGCCGTTCTCCTTTATCCGGACAATACGATCAATTGTTGGATCGCGAATCCGCCTTCGAACTCCTGAAAAAACGTCAACTAGAGGCCGCCGCGGCGCAATCGGAGGCCGTGAAGCCAGCGCCGGCACCGAGGGGAAGCCAACGCCAGACCACCAGCGAGGCCTTCGTGACCTCGGCCGCGCGCAGCATCGGTTCTCAGCTGGGAAACCAGATCATTCGGGGGGTCTTGGGGTCGATTTTTGGCGGAGGAGGCCGCAAGCGCGGCGGATTCGGGGGATTGTTCTAAATTAAGAAGCCGCTTTGAATTCCCGAACGGCGCTTCGGGTGCGGCGGTAACCTTGGCGCAGCGCCCATTCCATGCGGTCCAATTGGGATTCCAGCGTTTGCAGCGCATGGAGGGCGGTCTTTTTTTCTTCGGCGTTGGCCAAGGATTCCGCGTCCTTCTTTCTCTCAAAATAGTTTCGCTGCAGGTCTTGGTATTCCTTGATCTGCCGCTTCCAATTTCCCAGAGCCGCTTCGGCATTTTTCTCGGCATGGGCTTTTGGAACTTGCGGTCCGGAACTTGCGGGGATGGCGGTTTCCGTTTTTCGCCGCGACCAATCCTCGAGGCCCTTGAGGAGTCCCTGGGATGGGGCTTCGGGCATTTCTTCGGACGCGGAGCGAAGCTGCTTCACTCGATCGTAAAAGAACGAGGCGCCGCTTTGAGTCTGCTTTTCTCCGATTTTCCAGTGGTCCATGATCGAGCCTCTAAGGCCTTTCCGGAGTGCTTTGGTTTTGAGGCATGAGGTCCGATGGAGACCGGATCTAGGTGGGTGGAATCCAAGCAGCCCCCTCGCCTTCATGGAACAGAGCAGCAATCCCGATGCCAAGGACCGATATTTTTTAACTTATTGAAAATAATAGATATTTTTTCGAAGTCGCTGAAAGGCCAGGAGGGGGGAATCCTCCTTTCTCCCATAAACTGGGGGGGTTCGACCTCGAGAGAGGGTTCTAGCCAAGGAAGCGGTCTTGCCACTCTGGCTTGGGAAGACCGCAGGTTTCGCGTTTTCCAAACCAGCGGTAACGGCGGCGAGCGATAAAGTCATAAATGGGATTGCGTAAGAAAGGCGGGATCCAGATTGCCACGTAAAGGACCGGCCAGAGTCCGCCTAGATGCCGGGCAATGCGCAGGGCGGCGCTGGAACGGTCGTAATAACGTTCTCCCTCTACCAGAACGATGGAGGAAACATCCGTGGGGGCAGACGGAAACTTCTGAAGTTTCCGTCTGGCGAATTCGGATTGCAGCGGGGCGAAACGAAAATAAGCCTTGGGATCCCGTTGGAGGATGAATTGCACCGAGGCGTTGCACAAGTTACAGACCCCGTCGAAAAAAACGATGGCAGCCATAAGACCCTTATAAAATCGATGGTCCGGAAAGCACAGGGATAAAGGCAAAAAAAAAGGCGCCCCGCTAGGAGGCGCCTTTTTTAAGAGAATTTGGAACTATTCCTGGTTTCGACGGCGCAGGCGCGTCGCGAAAGCCGCGCCCAGGCACAAGGCCAAGGGCAGTAGCGTTTGCCAGGCCGCATTTTCGCTGGTCGGGCCCGCATGGATGCCGCAGCCCGAGCCCTCGAAGAGACCGCCGCCGACGGCGGTGGTCACGGTGGCGGTGTAGGTTTGAGCTTGCTCGAAGTCCTTGGTGGAGCTCGTGACGGTCACCGTGTTGACCACCGTTTTGCTGGGGGACTCCGCCGTCACTGGGAAGCTGATGGTCACCGTCGAACCAACCGGGACTTCGTTAAAGTCGCAATTGATCGTTTCGCCGGCGTTGGAGCAGGTTCCTTGGCTGGTCGTGATAGGACCGACAAAGGACACTACCACCTTCAGCAGGGAGTTGCCCGCTTCGAAGGCGCCGATGTCACAGATCGCGGTGGGTTTGTTGGTGAGGTTGACCGGGCGAGCGAAGTTCCGCTGGTCACGGGTCAGGAGAGCTCCGTCCCCATCCAAACAACCCTCGGGATTGGCCGTATCGATTGCCGGGCTGCTAACGCCCAAACCTAGGGTTTGGGTGGGTCCGCCGTTATTTTGCAGGGGGCCGAGCAGGGGGTCGATGGGTGCTTGAGGAGTTCCCGCTTGGTCTCCCGTGCCGATGAAGCCGGTGCAAAAATCGTCGGCTTGACCGACCAGGTTATAACCGAGGGAGGTGAAGCCGCCCAAGCAATCATTGGCGCCCTCATCGGCGGTGTTGTCGGCGATCAGGGTGTTGGCAACCGCGGTTTGTAGGCTCACGATGGCGGTTTTCATCGTGGAAACTGGTTGGGGTTGAAAGAGAAAAACCCCGCCGCCTTGGTTGATCTGGGCGGTATTGTTGGCGATGGTGACGTTAAAGAGCCCCAAGTTGGTGGAGTTGAGGTCGCCCATTTTGAGGGCCGGCGCCTGCGCAACAAGTAACCCGATCACGGCAATGCCGCCGCCGGAAGAAAGCGCGGTGTTTCCGCTCACGGTGGTGTTGGTCAAGACTAGCTCGCCGAAAGGACCTTGGAAAATACCGCCGCCGGTTCCGCTTCCGTCGATCACAGCCAACTTGGCATCGGGGAAGGTGAGTTTAGGCAGCTCTTCGCCAAGAGCTTCGTTCCCGCTGATCGTGGAATTGGTGATCAGGGCCGAGGCGCCGTATTCGTCGTAGATACCTCCACCGTCCTCTCCCGCGGTATTTCCGCTGATGGTACTGCTGTCGATGACCATCTGGGTATTGTTGTAAATACCGCCGCCAACCCCACCGACGTTATTTTCGCTCACGGTGGTGTTTTGGAGAGTCAGGAGTCCTTGGATTATCGGCGGACCGACTATAGTCTTCAAGCACTTGAAGCAGCCGCCGCCGCGCATGCTGATACCTCCACCAGTAAAAAGCTCGGTGTCGTTGTGGGTGACCTGGGAGTTATTCAAGATGAGATCGACCCCGACGGCATAGATACCACCACCTTCGTAGAGCGCTTGGTTTTCGGTGACGACCACATCGCCCAAGACGGCCGAAGTATTGGCTTGGGTAAGCGCCTTACCGAAATCGAGGAAAGAAATGTTGTTAAACCCCTCGCCAGAGATTCTGATGCCGCCACCGATATTATCTTGGCCGTCTCGGACCGTGATGCCGT
>JAIOPF010000090.1 GCA_021414045.1 Deltaproteobacteria bacterium
GAACGGCAAATCGACCACGACCTCCCTGCTCGGCGCCATCTACCAAGCCGCCGGAGAGAACGTTGGTATCGGCGGAAATCTCGGCACCCCATTCCTCGACCTCGTTGACGATCCCAAGAATTTTTCCAGCTACGTCGTGGAAGTCTCGAGCTACCAGCTCGAAACGACCGCGACCTTCCGCCCCAAGATCGCCGCCCTGCTCAACGTGACCGAGGACCACCTCGACCGTTACGCCGATTTTCGCGAATACCTGGCCGCCAAGGCGCGCATCTTCGCCTTCCAGCGAGAGGACGATTTCTCGGTCTACAACGACGACGACCTTTATTGCCTGGAAGCCGTTGAAAATATCCGAGGAAGAAAAACTCCCTTCAGTACCGCCAAAAGGGTTCGCGGCGCCTATTTCAAGGAAAACCGCATCGAATGGGCGCCGGAAGGGACTGTCCTTTCCCAATTCGGCCTCGAGAAATGCAAGCTCTTGGGCCTCCACAACCTCGAGAACATCGCCTGCGCGGTGGCCTGCGCCAAGGCCGACGCCATTCCCGACGCGGCGATCCAAAAAACCCTCGATACCTTCCAGGGCCTTCCCCACCGCATCGAATGGGTGGCCGAGATCGACGGCGTCAATTACTACGACGATTCGAAGGGCACCAACGTGGGCGCCGTCGTGATGTCGCTGGCCAGCTTCGACCAAGACGTCGTGCTGATTTTGGGGGGAAAGGACAAGGGAGGCGACTACGCTCCGCTGCGCCCCTTGCTCAGAAATAAAGCGAGGGCCGTGGTCGTCTTGGGCGAGGCCAAGGAAAAGATCGTCGCCGCCCTGCGGGGTAGCGCCGAGATCGTCACGGTGACCTCCATGCGCGAGGCTGTCCAGGCCTGCCAAAGGCTTTCCGTTCCGGGCGGAACCGTCCTGCTCAGCCCCGCCTGTTCTAGCTTCGACATGTTCCGGGATTATCACGACCGCGGCGAGCAGTTTAAAAAATACGTCCGGGAATTGAAGGGGGAGGAAAATTAACCATGGATCGTCGTCCCATCGACTATCCTCTCTTAGTGGTCGCTCTCATGCTGATGGCCATCGGCATGCTGATGGTCTACTCCGCCTCGGCCATCTACGCCCAAGACCTCTACAAAGACTCTTATTACTTCCTCAAAAAGGAAATGGTCTTCATGGCGGCGGGCCTGCTGCTGATGTTCTCGGTCAAGAGCATCAATTACCATATCTATTATAAGCTGACTTATCCCCTGCTCTTGGTCACAGTCCTCCTGCTGATGGTCACCTTCATTCCCGGCATCGGGCACAAGGCCGGCGGAGCCCAGCGCTGGATCGGCATCGCCGGCATCACGGTGCAGCCCTCCGAATTGGCCAAGCTGGCCGTCATCATCTTCATGGCCTACACGATGGCGAAGAAAAAGGAGAAGATGAAGAACTTCAAGATCGGCTTCCTTCCGGCCATCGGAGTGATCGGCTTCATCGCCGGCTTGGTCCTGCTACAGAAGGACCTAGGCACGACCTTCGTCATTTGTCTGGTGGCTTTCTTGATGTTCTTCATCGGCGGCACGCGGCTCTCCTATCTCGCGGCCGGCATCGTCGCCGCGATTCCGGCCTTGTATTTCCTGATCTTCGCCGTCGACTACCGCCGCAAGCGCATCCTGGCCTTCCTCAATCCCTGGGAACACCAAATGGACGAAGGTTTCCAGATCATTCAATCCTACGTCGCCTTCAATTCCGGGGGGCTGACCGGCACCGGTTTGGGACAGGGAAAGCAAAAGCTGTTTTACCTTCCCGCCGCGCACACCGATTTCATCTTTTCCGTCATCGGCGAAGAGCTGGGCTTGATCGGCGTCTTCTGCATCCTCGGACTTTTCATCTTCTTTTTATTTCGCGGGACGAAGATCGCGATGAAGGCCCCCGACCTGTTCGGGTCTTATTTGGCGATAGGCATCACCGCCATGATCACCTCCCAGGCATTGATCAACTTCGCGGTGGTCATGGGACTCTTGCCCACCAAGGGCTTGCCGCTGCCCTTCATCAGCCACGGGGGAACCTCGCTCCTCGTCGTCAGCATCCTGGTCGGCATCTTGCTCAATATCTCCTCGCAGGGTTCTAAAGACTATGCCCATGAATGATGGCCCGCTCAAAATTCTCATCGCCGGCGGCGGCACTGGCGGGCATCTCTTCTCGGGGATCGCGGTAGCCGAGCAATTCCGCGACATCCATCCCAAGACCGAAATTCTCTTCGTGGGAACCCCCTTCGGCCTTGAAAAGGAAATCGTCCCCAAGGCAGGATTCGCTCTCCGCTTCATCGAAGCCACCCCGCTCAAGGGTTCAGGAACCATGGCGCGACTCCAGAGCCTCGCTCGCCTGCCCAAGGCCTATCTCCAGTCGAAAAAAATACTGAAGGAATTCCGGCCGAACGTCGTGCTCGGCATCGGCGGATACGCCAGCGGGCCCATGACCCTGGCGGCACATTTCTCGAAAATTCCCACCGCGATCGTTGAGCAGAATTCCATTCCCGGTTTCACTAACCGGAAATTGGGACGCTTCGCCGACCGCATCTTCATCGCTTTCGCCAAGGCGCGGGAATATTTCGACCCGAAAAAAACCGTCCTGACCGGCAACCCCACCCGCCGGTTTCCCAAGCCCGAGGGAACAGAAAAAACGCCGCGCTTCTGCGTCTTCGTGCTCGGCGGTTCCCAAGGGGCCCACGCCCTCAACGAGGCGATGGTTCAAGCGCTGCCGAAACTCCGCGAACGCGCCGAAAGGCTGCACATCCTGCACCAAACCGGGCCGCGTGATTTCGCCGCGGTCGAAGCCGCCTACCGCGAACAGGGTTTTTCGGCGGAAGTCTTCCCCTTCCTGCAAGACTTGGCGCCCTATTACGCGCAGGCCGACTTGATGCTTTGCCGAGCGGGGGCCGGCACCATCACGGAATTGCAAAACCTAGGCTTGCCCGCCATCCTGGTTCCCTATCCCTTCGCCGCCGACGATCACCAACGCTACAACGCCCAAGAGATGGTCGCCGCGGGGGCGGCCGAGATGGTGCTCAATCAAAATCTGAACGGGGACAAGGTCGCCGAACTTTTGACCTACTATCTGGATCACCCGCAAGCCCTCCTCGCGATGCGAGCGAAGGCCCAAGGACTCGCCAAACCGGCGGCGGCCCGCGAAGTCATGGAGACCTGCCGAACGCTAGCGGGATCTCGTCAGTAGGTTCGCCCTGACCTCGCTACGACGTGACCGACACCGTCTTGATGTTCACGAATTCCCGAATCCCAAAGCTCGAGAGCTCTCTTCCATAGCCGGAAGCCTTGATTCCGCCGAAAGGCAGGCGCGGGTCGGATTTGACCATGGCGTTGACGAAACAAGATCCCGCGTTCAGGGACTCACGGGCGATTTTTTCGCCGCGGGCCAGGTCTCGAGTGAACACCGCCGCGCCCAAACCAAAAGGCGTGTCGTTCGCCAGCTCGATGGCATGGGCCTCGTCCCGAGCGGAAATCAGGGGAGCCACGGGCCCGAAGACTTCCTCGTCGAAGACCGGCATGCCTTGGCGCACTCCGGTGAGCACGGTGGGCGGGTAATAAGCTCCCGGCCCGTCGGGAATCCTTCCGCCCAATCGGAGTTGGGCGCCCGACTCGACGCTGCCCTCGACTTGGCGCTGCAATTCGTCGCGCAGGTCCCGCCGCGCCATCGGGCCCAGCTTCGTCGCCTCCGACAAGGGGTCTCCCGGCGCGATTCGCCTCATCGCCTCGATGAAAAGCCCTTCGAACCGTTCCCGCACTTCTTCCACGACGATGAAACGCTTGGCGGAGATGCAGCTCTGCCCGCAATTATTCAGGCGGGATTGGACACCGATGTCCACAGCGCGCTCCAAATCCGCATCGGCCAGGACGATGAAGGGATCCGACCCGCCCAGCTCCATCACCGTCTTTTTGAGCAAAGCGCCGGCCTGGGCGGCGACCTCCTCGCCCGCACGGTTACTTCCGGTGAGCGTGACCGCACGGACGGCGGGATTCCCGATTACCGCGGGGACCTCGCCGTGCGAAATCATCAGGGACTGAAACAGATCGGCGGGAAAACCCGATTCTCGGAATACCTCCTCGATCGCCAGAGAACAGCCGCCGACGTTGGCAGCGTGCTTCAACAAGGCGGCGTTCCCAGCCATCAAGGCGGGCGCCGCGAAACGGAAGACCTGCCAAAAGGGAAAATTCCACGGCATGATCGCCAGGACCACGCCCAGCGGCTCGAATGCCGCGTAACTCTTCGCCGCCTCCGTGGAAGCCGGCTGGGGGCTGAGGAATTCCCCGCCATGGCGGGCGTAGTATTCGCAGACCAAGGCGCATTTCTCGACCTCCGCGCGACCCTGGACGATGGGTTTCCCCATCTCCACCGCCATGAGCTTGGCAAAGCGCTCCTTGTTTTGCAGCAGGTAGTCCTTGGCGGCGACGAGAAGTTTGGCTCTATCGGCCAAGACAAGGCGGCTCCAGGATTCGAATGCGCCCTGGGCTCTGAGGATCCTGGCCTCGGTTTCCTCCGGAGAAAATTCGGAATATTCGGCGATTTTCTCGCCGTTGGCGGGATTGATCGAGATGAGGTTCATAAGATTCCCCCTTTTCGGCGAAGTTCCTCGCATTGGCTAGGATGAAACCAAGATTCGACGGACCGGCTTGCGGGAGAGCTCGCGGGATATCCGCAAAATCATCGAATTAACGCGCCCCGTCAACAACTCCCGTCTATCGGGCCTGCGATAAAGAGAGTAACATGGGGGCACCTCTCTTGTAATTTGGAGATCCCGTGTCGCAACATCGATTCTTCCTGCAATTTAAACTTCTTGCTCGATCACTCATAACTTTGGTTTTGCTGGGTCTTTCCAGCACCGCTCTCGCCACCGTTCCCACGGCTCCCGGCGATCAATGCCAAGTCATCCTCCGTTACGAAGGAATTTGCGGAAACCAAAGATCCAATCGTTGCACGGGTTATGCCACCAGCGAAGAAAGCCAAAGAATTTGGAACGATTACGTCTATCTCTGCGTCTATGTTCCCGGAGCTTCTTCCGATCGCTACAGCCATGAATGCATCGACTACCTGGGCATCGGCTCCACCTGCCATTCCACGGTCCCCGACCTGATCGAATACCACGTATACAACCCACCGCTCACGGTGATGCCGTTGCGGGATGAACCGAGATACACCGTGGCCCCTCGAACCGTCAGGGCCTGCACGATGCTTTCCGACACCGGCGCGATCGTCCGTCGTTTTCACGAGGCCTGCGGCAACGTCAGCGCCGGAGCTTGCAGCAATCCCGCCGCGCCCGTCGCGGATTTTCAACGGGCCTGCGGCACCAAGAATCCCTGCGATTGCGTCGACTCTTACGGTTGCAGCGCGGATTATTGTCAGGCTCCCGTCCTCGGCTCCGCGCCGGGACCCGTCGCGCCCGGCACCGGGGTAGGCCCCACCAGTCCTACCGAGCCAGGACCAGGAACGCCCGGAGCGCCTCCACCGCCGCCGCCTGCGGATGGGACCACGCCGGAAGCTCCGGCACCAGGCATCGGTTCGCCCGGAACGCCGCCGGAACTTGCCGGAGATCCCAACTTCGTTCTCGGCTCCAACTCCGGCGTCAAAAGCAACCCTCCGGAAAATGCCGGCAAAACGGGTTCGGCGGAAACCGGCGGTTCGGGCTGCTCGCTGCAGACCCAGGCCTCGCAGGAAGGTACTTTCGGGTTCTGGTTGTTGTTTGGAGTCGTTATTCCGATCCTGGGGTTCAGGGGGCGTTTTTATTTGAATTCTTTGAGCCAGCGGTAGAACGAACTGCGGCTCATGCCGAGACGTTCGGCCGCTAGGCTCTTGTTGCCGCGACACTCCGCTAGGACCGCTTCAATTTCCTCGCGTCCCGGCATGAAATCGCTTTCCGTCAATCCGTAGCGCCGGATCTTCTCGAAGAGCGTGCGCCGGTGGATTTTCAATTCCCGCGCGGCCTCGATGCGGTTGCCAAGATGCTTTCGCAGCATCGCGCTGATGGATTTCCTTTCCGTCAATTCCCGGACTCCCGCCAAGTCGGCCACGGAAACGGGGGTTTCCTCCGCTTCCCCTTGAGTTCGCGCCGCGCGTTCCGTTCGCAGGGAGGAAAGCTCCGATTCCAGGCGGCGAATCTTTTCTCGGAGAACGCGGTTTTCGGCGTGGAGTTTTTGCAGTCGTATCTCCGACTCGTCGCTCAGGAGGGGCGCCGCCGGTTCCGGCACCCTAACTTCAGGGGCAGGGAGATCGGCCGGCTCAGGTGTCTCCGTGCGTCTAGGCGGCAAGGAAGTTTCCGGCCTCGAAAGAGCCTCCACGGCTCGCTTCACCGAGTCCCGCGAAAACTGCGTTTTTTCCTCGAGGCTTGCGGCCTCCGAATCGCGTCTCCAGATTCGCGCCGCGCGGCCAAGCAGTCCCCAAGTTTCCGTCGGTGGCCAAAGCAATTCACGGAAGGGAACTTCTCCGGCGGCGGCGGCCAGAAGGGAGTTTTCTAGATATGGAGAAAGCGGAAGCTCCGCCCCGGTATCCAGGGCGACCGCCAGTTCGATCATTTCGACGAATCCCCGCAAGGCTTCCATGCCTCGAGCTCGGGTCTTGAGCACCTTCCACTCCCTGGCGGCCTGGACCCGATCGCCTTGCGCGAGAAACAGCCGCATCTCATGAAGTCCCGCCCATACCAGGCGATTCAAGTCCTTTTGCGCGCTGATCCTGGATTTCGCGCTATAGAAAAATTCCCGCGCTTCGTCGAATCGCCCCAGCCGCATCGCGACCAAGGCGGCGGAAATATCCACCGCCACGGGATCCCTGAGATCTTTTTTCTCCGACAGAGTTTTCAAGATCTCCGCCGCGCGGTCAGCCTGGCCATGGGAGCCCAAGACTTCGGCGAAACGGAGGCCCGCGCTCTCCCGCAGGTGAGAACCGTCCAGGCCTTCCAGGCGCGCCCAAGCCAGGGCCAGGCTTTCCAGGGCTTCGCCCTCCTCCAGCCGCGACTTCGCCACCAGGGCCTTTTCCAATAGAAAACACGCGTGCAGTTCCGGATCAAAAACGCTCTCCCACAAGGGCGCCATGTCCCGTAGGGCCTTCTCATGGGACGAGGGATCTCCGACGCTCCAGGCGCGCTGGGCGACGGCCAGTTCGAGAAGAACCCTCATCCTAGGATCCCCAGCTTCCCGAATCGCATCCTCAGCCCGAGCTCGCCAATCCGCAAAACCCGTCAGGTCTCCCTCTTGCCCGGCAATTCGCGCGCGAAGATATAAAACAGCGGCAGCATAGGACTGACGAACGCCTTCCGGAAATTTTTCAAACAGTTCCTTTGCCCGCTCGCGTTCCGACTCGACCATGTCCTCGACGATACGAAAGCACAGCGTGGCCTGGCGCCGCAGCGCGCGCTGCCCGGCCCATTCGGGAATTTCCCTCGACGAGGAGCTTTCGAGTTCGACTCCGGAGATCAACCTTAGGGCCGCTCGCGCGTCGGCAGGTCGTTCCGCCGGATCCGCGTGCAACATTTTGCGCAGCAGGTCGTTCAAGGTCGAAGGCGTTTTGGGAACGAGCGAAGCCGCTCGGCCGCCCAAATGAAGATCCAACCAGGCCCCGACGCTCTGAACGCGTTCGAAGGTCTTCGGGCTGCGTTGTCGGAGGATCAAGCAAGCGAGGGCATACAAATCCGCGCGCCCGTCGACCGGATTCGAGGAGAAAAATTCCGGCGCCAGACAGGCGACGTTTTCGGGATGAACTCGCATGCCCAAGGGGAGATCGGGAATCAGTGGCAAATCGGCCAAGAACAGGGATTCACCTTCGTCTCCCTTGTCCAGCAGCCACCAAGAAAATAGATTTTGCTGTAGATGCCAGAGGCCGGACTCATGACAAATCGCCAGGATTTCCAGGGCTTGCCTTAGCCAAGCCAGGTAGGTCTCGTCCCGCTGGGTCTCCGGGATTTCCGCCAGCCGCCGACCCATAGGATGCGTCCGACGCAAGAGGCCTCGGTCGCCCAAGGAAATCCATTCGGACGCTTCGCCACCTCGCGATTCTTCGAAACCTTGGAGCGCGGCCAGTTGTCGCGCCAAGGATACATCCTCGCGAAGCCCGAAGCTTCCATAGGAATGCAGCCAAACCGAGCTGTGCGTTTCCAAGTCTTTGCCCGACCAAAGGGTCGATGCCGGATCTTCATAGATTCGGCTCGAGGCCTCGAAACGGTCGGAGAAAAGTTCGAAACTCATGACCCTCCCATATCGGTTTTTTTGAGCCAGCCCAAAGGCTTTTGCAGTGGAGACTGAAATCCTCAGTTCTTCGCTGAGACGCACACAGCTTGAGTCAATTGTTCCCCAGTGCCTGGCCGAACCTAGCCTGTAACTAAAATCATTAATAATTTCATATAGTTTTTTATCTCGAGCGATACCTTATCCTGGCACGTCCCTTGCTCAATATATCCAATGGGTTGCAGGAGAAAAGGGGCCGGCACGCACTCACCATCGCGTCCCGCTCCCGGGACGGGTACACGATGACACCAAATTTTACCGTTAAAAATGGCCAGGCCGCCAAGAATTGGGACTCCGGAGATTCTGAGCCAGCCGTCGACTCCAATTGCCATGGTTCTTGCCATTCGGACCCAGCCAAAGGCTCCGACCCTTTCCTGATTTCGACTCCAAAACCGACTTGGTTTCTCGACGCGAAGAAAAAATCCAATCCCTTGCTTTCACCTCAAGGCGTCAACGATCTCAAATCCTGGCTGGTGGAAGGCTCACCCCCTTCCAAGACCAGCACGATCCCCGTTATCCAAGCCGAGGTTCCCGCGCCTCTCACTCCGCCTAAGCCCAGCAACGCCAAGGACGCCGCGGCATATGGCGATCAGGCCAAAGAACTGGAACGCCAGGGACGCCTTAGCCTCGAACCAGAAAAAAAACTCGCCTTCTTCCAATCGGCGCTGGCTTTCCGTCTGCTCGCCGGCGACGCCAAGGCCTGCGGTGCCCTGCTGGACCAAATCGATTCCCAATACCAAAAGCCGAAGGACGAGACGGGACAAAAATTCGTCGCCGCGACTCGCCTTTGGGTGGAAGGAAAAACCGCGGAAGCTTTCAAATCCTTGGCCGACCTAGAAAAACCCGCCGGCGAGAGAGGCTATGCCTTTTATCACCAATACTCACTGCAACGGGCCCTCATGTTGCAATCGACGGCGGCCGAAAAACTGCGTCAAAACGATTTCGAGGGCGCTCGCGCCCTGTTGTTGGACGCCCTCCGCGTCCAGCCCTCCGATCAGCTCGCCGGAAAAATGCTCAAGCTGTTCGCCGAACATCAACTCGCGGACCTAGCCGGACAAGACGCGAATTTAAAGTTCCTTCGGGCGCAGCGCGACCAGTTGATGACGCCTCCCGCGAAATGCAACACCGGCCACCACTCTTCGTCGGCTCCGACGATAGACTTCAGCGGCGGCGACTTTTTGGACAAGAAAGCCGGCATCGATCTGAGCAAGTACCGCAAGCTCACTTTCCTCAATTACCAGCAAAAAGTCCGGCTCTACCGCTTGGACCAAGACATCGCCACGGCCACCGACAATGATGCGGCGAGCCTCGCCTCGGTTCGAAAAATACTCGCCCTCGCCACCGCCGAAGAGCCAGGAGACAAGGTCACCGTGATCGAAGGAAAATTCCTCACGGAGAATTCCGCCTTCGCGGATGCCGACGCATCATTGGCCTGGGAATTAGCGGGGGAAGCCTACCTTGGGAAAAAAGAATACACCAAAGCGGCCGCGGCCTTGGACCTCGCCGTTCAGGAAAATCCTTCGAACATCGATGCCCAATACGCCTTGGGAAAGGCCCGCTTCGCCACCGGTGAATTCAAGGCCTCGCGCGGCGCTTACGCGGCTATCCTGCGGCGCCAGCCCGACGACGTCTCGGCCCTGCGCTTGAGGGCGGACGCGGATGCCCATCGCCTCGCGGCCTTGGATCCCAAGACCGACTCCACAGAAATCTCCCAATTGCAACAAGAGCTGGGCTCCGATCGCGCCATGCTCCTCGCTCGCTGCAACCAAGGCGAAAAGGAAAAAATCCAGGAGCTCGGAAAACAATTGGCCCGCCTTCACGAAGACGGCGAAGTCGATCTGGAAAGTCGCCAGGGCAGCCTCGCCATGGGCGAGCTCTTGGCGAACCAATATTTCTCCTTGGCGAAAACCCCGCAGGCCGGCCCCAAGGAAACGGAACTCGTACGCAAGGAAATGAACGGCTTGGCGGCGGAGACCTTCGGGCAATTGGCGACCTTCGCCAAGGCCGATTCGGATCCCGGAATCAAAAAGCGCGGCGAACTCTACGAAGGCTACCGCCAATTGGCTTTGGGAGATTACGACGCGGCCGCCAAGATCTTCGAACCGATACGCAAGGAAGTTCCCGAAGCCGACAAGATCCTCTCCGAGCTCGAGACCCAAAAGCTGCGCCTCGTCAACTTGAGCGCCCTGGAGGCCTGGGAACGCTACAACACCGAAGGCGAGCGGGTGCAAGGCGATGCGCAGAGCGGGCTCTTGGGCAGCGTCCTCGGCGGGCTGGAATCCTGGGGCCGCAAGGACGGAAAGGATTTTCGCGACGATACCAAGGCGAAATGGGCCCGCGAACGCGCCTTCGTCGCCGAGCTCAAGTCAAAGATCCAATCCGGCAAGGCCAACAGCATCCTCGACGCCATGAAGCAGATCCAGGCGGAAGGTCCCGAGTCGATGAAGGCCAACGCCACCTCCTATATCAATTACGAGGACAGGGCCGTCACGGGATATCCGCTGGGCGCCTTGGTCCACCTCGTCGACAAATTGCCGCCGGAACCGGGTGAAGCCGAGGAACTCCTTCACAAGACTTGGGATCTCGAACGGCAAAATCCCGCTTTCGAAGCGCCTTACGCTTTGTATTCCATCGTCAATGCCATCGATCCCAAGGCCAACTACAACGGTTTCGCCCGCGAGCACATGGACGCCCTCGAGGGCAACGGCAGCTTCGGCCGTTCGGCCTTCAAGTTCATCACCTCGATGAGTCCCGAATCTTTGGCGGTCGACGTTGGGCTGATGGTAGCCTCCGCGGGTTTAGGCAACCTCGCCAAGCTCTCAATGATGGCGAAGTTGGAGAAGGCCGGCGTCACCGGCTACAAGGCCCTGGCCATCGCCAGGGGCACCGGCTTCGCCGTCGAAGCGACCTCGCTTTGGGCGGGCAACCTCGGGAAAGAAGCGATGCTGCAGGATCCGAGCAAGGTGTTCAGCCAAGACCACCTACTGAAGAGCTACGGCGCCACGCTGGTCATGATCGGGGGCCTAAAGGTCTTCGGAGCGGTTGGCGAGGAACTCGCGCCGCGCATCGCCAAGAGCTTGGGACTAGTCACCGAAGGCGGAACAAAATTGACGGTGGGAGGAAAGGCGCTCAGCTGGGGCATCGGCCATGGCATGGGGCTGGGCGGCATGATCGCCACCAGCCACATCAATCAAGCGGCGGGCTTCGCGCCAAAGCCCGTCGGCGGTTGGAAGGAAGGACTGGTTCACGACGTCTTCGGTTACGCGCAATTCGCCGTCGCCCACAAGATTGCGGATCGCGCCTTCGGCGGAAAGCTGAGCACCGTCAGCCAAAAACAGCAAAATGAGATCGCCTTCCGCGAGGCCGTGTCCATGGCCAAGAGCCAGGCGGATATCATGGGCTTTCGCGCGACCCGAAATATCAAGGGCGAAATCATCGATTCCCCGGAACGACAAATTCTCGTCGGACTATTGGTGGACGCCTCGCTCAACAAGACCGGATTCTCCGGCGGCAAACTGGGAAAATTCGTCGCGACCCGCAAATTCGCCGAGGCCAACGCCTACATGAAGGAATTCGGGCTGCCGTTGGAATACTCCAAGGACGGCCGCTTGAACGCGGTGTTACCCGGCGAAGTCTCTCCCCACGAAGCGGCGGGCATCCCCGCCGGCAAGGCCAAGGCGGAAAAATCGCCAGTCTCCGCCGAGGTCGATCTCTACCTCAAAAATCTAGGCGCCCAGGTTGGCCATTGGATGGACAAGGCCGCGGAATGGCTCTTCGGACCTCCGGGGGGCGGCTTCGGCGGCATGGAACCGGCCTTCGCGGGCGCGACCGGCATGGTCGGCGCAAAACCGGAACCCAAGGGACCTCCCACCGTTTTCATGAGTAACAAAGGCGAAGGCTCGGGCAAAGGAAAGAGCAAGGGAAAAGCCGCGGAACCCGCGCTCAGCCCCATCGCCGCGAAAGCGATTCAGGATCACCCTTTATTCGAAGTCATTCCCTACACGGTCAAGCCGGGGGAAAATTTTGACGCAGCCTTGAGTTCGCTCAGCAATCATTTTCAGGACGCAACGAAGATCATCGTGATCGAAGCCAGCCGCCCCATCGAGAATCCCGAGACCATTCTCGACCGCATCGGCCATTACGACCCGCGGGCCCGCGTCGAAATCCATATGCCCGACGGCAGCGTCAAAGTGGCCGAGGGCAAGCT
>JAIOPF010000202.1 GCA_021414045.1 Deltaproteobacteria bacterium
CCCTCGCTTTTCTCCTCCCTCGATCAAAAACCCCTGGATTCCAACAGAAAAATCTCCCGTGACGGGATTGGCGGCGTGCATTCCAAAGGTCTCCGTCACCAAAATCCCCGAGCCCACCTCGCGAAACAAGGCCTCGTCGGAGGTCAATCCTGCCGGAATCAGGAGATTCGCGAAAGATATGAAGGGCGGGCGCTGAATCCCTCGACGCGCCAACGAGCCGTTGGGCTTTTGCCCCAGTTTTCGGCCATAAAGAGTATCCAATAAGAAGTTGGCGATGACGCCGTTCTCCACCAAGGCCAAGCGGCGTGAAGGCTGCCCTTCTCCGTCGAATGGCGCGGTTCCAGCCCCCTCGGGCAATAGGCTGTCGTCGTAAACATTCAAGGAAGGCGAGTAGATCGACTGTCCCAGCTTCGCCTCTAAATAACTGCGTTTTTTAAAAACGGAGTCGCCTTGGAAGGATCCGGCGAGCACTTCCAAAATTTCGCCGGCGACCAAGGGATCCAGGATGACCGGCACGCGGCGGCTTCCGGGGGTGGTCGCGCCCAAGTAACTCAAGGCAAGCCGAGCCGAAGCCAGGCCGATTTTCTCCGCATCGAGCCGCTCGAAAAAGGGCGAGCTGTCGAATTCGTAGGCGCCCTCGGCCTCCCCGTCCGCCTCCGCCACCGACATCACGCCAATGGAGCATCGGCTGCGGCGATGCGAGACGTTCAAACCGCCCGAGTGGCGCAGCTCGACCGAAAGTATCTTTTCCTCATAAGTCGCCGACCGGACGTGCTTGACGCGGGGGTCCACTTTTTTGGCGGCCGCTTCCAGAGCCAGCGCGGTTTCAATCTTTCGCGAAGGGGGAATTTGGTCGAGACTCGAATCAAAGTTTTTCAAATCGGAATTAGACAAGGGCAAGGGAGCCGCCAATTCCGCGTCTTCCTCGGGATCTATCCATGGCAAGGCGGCCACCGCCGATTCCACCAAAACCTCCAGCCCCTCCGCGCGCAGATCCGTGGAGTACCCAAAGGCCACGCGGTGGTCGCCGAAGATCCGCAGCGCCAAGCCTTCCTGAACGGCGCCCTGAGCAGCCTCTACCGCCGAATCCTTGGCCTCGTAGCTTTTCGATTGCACCCGTTCGTAATAGAGCTCGAAATCACGAAGACCTCGAGAATGAAGCAGCTTTTCAATTTGCGGATAAAGTTCTTTCAACATCCCTCCCTTTTATCACAGGACGAGGCCACTCGAAAGAAAAAGCCCGGTTCCTCGCGGAACCGGGCTTGAAATCGAGCTTCGAGACCCGAATTACTCACCGCGTCGCAGACGCAGCAGGGGCAAGGCCAAGAAAAGCCCCGCTAAAAGGGCG
Organism: Deltaproteobacteria bacterium; assembly: GCA_021414045.1. Lineage (GTDB taxonomy): Bacteria > UBA10199 > UBA10199 > DSSB01 > DSSB01 > DSSB01. The sequence goes on from JAIOPF010000202.1 coordinate 1,349, forward strand.
AATCCCGAGGCCGTCGTGGTTCCGGTCGAGAGCGCGCAACCCGCGCCTTCGATCAGGCCACCGCCGCTGAGGGTGACGGTATCGCTAGCCGCGGCACCGCAGCTGTCGGTACAGGTCACTTGCAGCACCGCATCGGCGCTGGCATTGGTGATCGTGGGATTCGCCGCCGTCGCATCGCTGATAGCCGCGCTACCCTGGATCACCGTCCATTGAATGGTCATCGCATCGCCCGTCGGGTCGGTGCAGGTAGGATCGCCTCCGACGCGGGCGCTGGTACCATTTCCGGCATCAGCCACGGGTGTTTCATTGGCATTGAAGGCGACAGCCGCTTGAAGAGCCGATGGGGCAAGCTCACCATTTTTAACAGCCTCTAAGGATTGAAGCTTCGAGAAGGACAGCTTCTTCTGTGTGTCTTGGGAAATGCCGATATAGGCCAAGTCTGGGCCACCGCAAGCGTCGATATCCTTCGCGATGACTTGCACCACATAATTTTCAGGCAATATTTCGTCGGGATTTAAAGTCAAGGTCTGGTCCGGCGTCGCATCGAAACCGCCATCTTGGTTCAAATGAACCTGGACTTTGGTCCCTGTATCGAGCCCTTCGTCGCTACCATCATAAATTTGCGCGAAGGCCAGGTCGTCCAAACCATCCCCGTCAAAGTCCGCCGTGGTCACCGAAGTTCCCAGGTTTTGAACATCGGCATTGACGACAAAGTTGTTCACCGAACAGGAGGCCTGAGGAGCCCCCGGAGCGCAGATGATGACATCCACTTGAGTGAAGCTGGCCTTTACTACATCCATATTTTCCAGCGTGACGAAGTCGAGAAATCCGTTTCCGTCAA
>JAIOPF010000203.1 GCA_021414045.1 Deltaproteobacteria bacterium
AACTCCAAGTTGCCTTGCAAGCGGGACGCTTATTGGGATCGAAGCCTTCCTGGCTGCCCCGCACGCAGGCGGTGTAGGTATTCCGCTGCAACCAATCGTCGATATAGATCGAAGACTGACAGACCCCGGGATCGCCAGGATTGATCCTGCCTATTTTTTGATTCTCAACGACGAATTTTCTATTGGGATTGCTGCAATCGCAGTTCAAGGTGACCGCGCGGCAGCTGATGGTATCGGCCGTGGGCTTGGATTCGGTGAAGGTTTTCTGGGCCCGAGCCTCCGAGGCGGTGAACAAGAAAAGACAGAAGAATAACCAAAGATAGGGATGCTTTTTCATGCGGGGACCTCCGTTTTGAGGATTCTCCACGAGAAAGAGCCTCGAGGGAAGGAAATCTTCTAGGGCCCTAACGAACCCAATGCACCCGAAACTTATGCCCCTTGATTCGTCCCTGGTTGAGCCGTTCCAAGGCGACCTTCGCCACTTGCCGCGAGACGGCGACGTAAGAATAGCGGTCGAAGATCTCGATCTTGCCGATCTCGGAAGCCTTAAGCCCGCCCGCCTCTCCGGTCAAGGCGCCCAGGATATCTCCGGGCCTCAGCTTGTCCTTGCGACCGCCGCAGATATGCAGCGTCTCCATTTTCGCCTCTTGAGCGGCGGAGGGTTTCGCGGTCTCTCGGGCGCGAGCGGACTTCGCGGCCGCCTTTCTTTCGATTGTGAATCCCGTGGCCGCCTCGATGGCTTCGAGCTTGGAGATTTCTCGCGGAGCGCAGAGCGAAATCGCCAGGCCCTTCTTGCCCGCGCGACCCGTCCTTCCGATACGATGGACGTAGACGTCCGGCTTGGCCGGTAAATCGAAATTCACCACCAGATCGAGATTCTCGATATCCAGGCCGCGGGCAGCGACGTCGCTGGCGATGAGGACGCGGGTGCTGTGATTGCGAAACTTCGCCATGATGCGGTCGCGCTCATGCTGCTCGAGATCGCCGTGGATGCAAGCGCTGCTCACCTTGGCCCGCGCCAGGGCCTCGGCGAGGTTGGCGACAGTGGTCTTGAGATTGCAAAAAATCAGGGCCATCTCGGGAGCATGTTGACCCAGCAAACCGAGCAAAGCTTGAACCTTGTCGTCGGGTTCGACGGCATAAGCCTGTTGAAGGATGGCCGGGGCCGAGACCTTTTCGTCTTCCACGGTGACGCGTTGGGGATGGCGCTGGTAAGCGCGGCTCATGGCCTCGATGGACTGGGGGAAGGTCGCCGAGAAAAACACGGTCTGCCGTTCCCTGGGGACCTTCTCCAAGATCCGTTTCAGGTCCTCTTGAAAGCCCATGTCGAGCATGCGATCGGCTTCGTCGAGGACGAGGGTCGAGACCTGGTGCAAATCCAGACTGCCTCTCTTGAGATGGTCTAAAATTCGCCCGGGAGTTCCCACGGCGATGGGCGCCCCGTGCTTGAGCGCCTTCAATTGATCGAAGATCGGCGTCCCACCCGCGAGGATGAGCACGCGAAGTCCCGGACTGCGGCGACCCAAACGGCGAAACTCCCGCGCCACTTGGGTGCAGAGTTCCCGCGTCGGGCATAGCACCAGCGTTTGGAGCTTCTTTAATTGGGGTTTGGCCCCCAATTTTTCGAGGATGGGAAGCGCGAAGGCGGCGGTCTTGCCGCTGCCGGTCTTGGACTGGCCGATCAGATCGCGACCTTCCAGCAAGAGCGGGATGCACTGGGCTTGGATAGGCGTGAGCCGCTCGAAACCGATTTCCTTCAAGACCTCGAGAAGATGGGGGGAAAGTTTCATTTCTGGTACGGCATCTCTCCCAGGTAATCTTTTTTCCCGACCTCGACGCCATTGCTGCGCAGGATCGAATAGGCCGTAGTGACGTGGAAATAAAGATTGGGGATGGCGTGTTGGATGGCGAACTCCTTGCCATGAAGATATTTGCCCTCCCAGCGCGGCTGGGTCACCTTTCGCTCTTCCGCGCCCTGGAAATCAGCTTCCGTGAAAGTCGCTAAATAGGCGACCACCGAGGCGATCCTGGCCTTCAATTCCGGCAGGGTCTTCTCTTGGTCCTCATGAACCGGCGCCTCTTTCCCGGTGAGACGCGAAGCGCCCAGCTTGGCGGTATCACAGGCGATTTGCACCTGTTTGATCAGGTTGAACTGATTGGGGGCCAGCCGGGATTGCAGCAAGACTTCGACCTCGAATTTCTTCTCCTCGGCGAAAAGGGCCGCTTTGTCGAGGATGCGGCTCAAATTATTCAACATTTTGGTGAACTGGGGGACGGTAAAATCGTAAAGCATGGAACCTCCTTGTGGATACTAACTCCGACGCGTGCTAGGCATCCTCCATGCCAGGAACCTCCGAAAGAACACCAGAAGAATCCTGCACCACCTGCCATGAGCCCAAGGCGACGCTCAAAAACACCTCGCTTTGCGGCCTTTGTCAGCGGATGAGCTGCAAGGCCTGCACCCAATTCCTCGAACCGGACTCTTTCTCCTTTTTGGAAAAGATCCCCGAACACTTGCGTCACGGCGCCTACTGTCGGGCTTGTTACGAGGAAAAAGTGGCTCCAGAACTGGCGGCCTATGCCGAAGCGATGGAGCGGGCCAAGCATATCTACATCTTTTACAAGAAACACGAATACCTTCGGGTCATCCAGCGCTCGAGAAAGATCCTAAGCGTCCGCGACTGCAAGGATCGCAAGGAAGTGCTCTTGCGGCTGGCCTTTCTCGCCGCCCAGCAGTCTTTCAACGCGCTAGTGGACGTGGAGTTGGTCCCCGAAAAGGTCCGAAATTTCGGCTACCAAACCTCCAATTGGACGGGAACGGGATTTCCCGCGGAAGTGAAACCGGACGATGACGTGCCCTACCCCATCCCCAGCTCGCAAAAATACTAGACCAGGCCCCCAAAGGGGATCCGGACACCCTTCCGGCCTATCTTAAAATGCCGTTGACCGCGGCCCAAAAGATAACCTAAGAGAAACGCTCGTTATTCGGGGATCGTCTAACGGTAGGACTACGGACTCTGACTCCGTCAATCTAGGTTCAAATCCTAGTCCCCGAGCTATTTGAAATCAGGTGGTTAGCGACGAAAGCCTGATTAGCACGCTTCTCCGCGCCACCAGTCACGCCACCACCCCAAGAATCGATCTGACCAACCTGGGGCTAAAGCTTCAACCCCGACCGTAAATGCGGAAACAACTCATGATCGTTCATGTATTCCGGGAAATCCTTGGCCAATTCGGCGCTGACGGATTTCTTCAAGGTTTCGGAAAATCTTTTGCGCAAATCTCCCAAGAGGTGGGGCGGTGCGGTCAAGGCCAAGTGATCGAAATGATGCTGCTGTAATTCCTTTTCCAAATAATCCACCAACTCCTTGGCGAAGCGGTTTTCTTCCAGTTCGTGGGTTCCGACACTCGCGCCCACGGCATGCCGCCCGCCTCCGACGCTGTCGAAACTCCGTCCCGCTCGATCGGAGTTGATTTCGCCATCCTTCTTCCTTCCCTCGGGGTGGGGAATTTTTTTCAAAGGGAGGATTTCTTTTCCGCCGTCCTCGGTCTGGTACAGGCGGGCACCAGCGTCGTTGGCGATGACTATCCAAGTTTTCGACATAAAATATTCCTCTCTAACCCAAGGTGATTGGCTTGTGCGCTTCGTGTTTCTTGAGGGGGTATTCTAATCCCAAATAAGAGTCTGGCATTAATTATATTCGCCCTTGGATAATTCCCGCAGCGCCCAAGGCCTGCAACTCATTGATTTTACTTGAAAGAGGTACCCAGCTCCACCTAACCTGGAAAGCATTTTTGAGCGGGCCCTCCTCGCCTTCGCGCTCGACTTTTCTGCGACCCAATGAAAAAATCATTCCTTCCCACGAAACCAATGCATCGGAGACGAAAAATGTCCGACAAAATTTCCCCGGAAAAAATCTTCAACATCGGCCTTGGATTTTGGAGCTCCAAAGTGCTCCTTAGCGCGGTAGAGCTGGGGCTCTTCACCGAGTTGGCGTCCGGCCCTCTCGATGAGGAAACAATCCGCCAACGCCTGCGCCTGCATCCCCGCTCGTCGCGAGATTTCTTGGACGCCCTAGTTTCCATGGGGCTGCTCGAGCGCGAAGGAACCCGATACTCCAACGGAGCCGAGGCGAATCGCTACCTCGACCGCAACAAGCCGACCTACCTCGGCGGAATTTTCGAGATGGCCAACGCGAGGCTCTATAAGCATTGGGACTGCTTCACGGAAGCCCTCCGCACCGGCGAGCCGCAGAACGAGGCCAAGACCGGCGAGGACTTCTTCGGCGTTCTCTATTCCGACCCGAAACGGCTAAGAGGCTTCCTGCAAGCGATGACGGGCCTCAGCCTGGAAAGCGGCAAGGCCATCGCACAAAAATTCCCATGGAATAAATACCGAACCTTTCTCGATATCGGATGCGCCCAGGGCGGCGTGCCCGTTCAGGTAGCTCTGGCCCACTCTCATTTGCAAGGCGGTGGCTTCGACCTGCCACCGGTCGGACCGATTTTCGAGGCCTACGTCGCCTCTCACGGCTTATCCGAACGCGTTCGATTTCATCCCGGAAACTTCATGAATGATGTGCCGCCAAAATCGGACGTCATCGTCATGGGCCACATCCTCCACGACTGGAATTTGGCGGAGAAGAAAATGCTGCTGAAAAAGGCCTTTGACGCCTTGCCCGCGGGCGGAGCCGTGATCGTGCATGAAGCCATCATCGACGACGAGCGGCGCAAGAACACCTTCGGACTCTTGATGAGCCTGAACATGCTGATTGAAACCCCGGGCGGATTCGATTTCACCGGGGCGGACTGCATGGGGTGGATGAAGGAAGTCGGTTTTAAGGAAACCTATGTCGAGCACTTGGTCGGCCCCGACGCGATGGTCGTCGGAATCAAATAGAAATCCCGAAAAATCTAACGCGCATTTCGCGAACGTGGACGCCCTCGACCGCCTTGGCCGCTGGGTCCCGGCCTGCCCTGGCCTTGTCCAGGACGGCTTTGTCCCTGCCCATGACGGCCCTGTCCCGGTCCGGAACGACCTTGACGGGGACCCTGTTTCGCGCGCGGGTCTTGATAAGAATCCCGAGAGGGCACTGAACGGCGTTCGGGCAGTTCGGCCGGCAACTGGGAAACCGTGAGGTTCTTCTTGATCAACCTTTCGATGAGGTGGATTTCCCGGCGTTGGTCGGGAGTCGCGAAGGAGATGGCCTTGCCCTTCTTGCCCGCGCGACCCGTGCGCCCAATGCGGTGCACGTAGTCTTCCGACTGGTCGGGCAGGTCGAAGTTGACGACCAATTCGATGTCGTTGACGTCGATGCCCCGCGCCGCGATGTCGGTGGCGACCAGGCATCGCACCTCGCCGGACTTGAAGCGCTTGAGGGCGAGGNNNNTCGGTGGCGCTGTGGCCCATGATACGGACGACGTCGGCGATTTTTTTCGCCCCCCACTTCGTGCGCGAGAAGACGAGGACAGTGCCGCGGTATTCTTGCAATAGCTTTTCCAGCAAGGACAGCTTCATCTCTTGGCGGATGATGAAAATCTCCTGCTCGATGTCGGCCGATGCCGTGCCCGCCGGGGCCACTTCGAGGCGCACGGGAAGCGCCATGTAGGTCGTCGCCAGTTTCACGATGGAATTGGGCATGGTGGCCGAGAACAGCAAAGTCTGGCGTTCCTTGGGAACCGTCTTCAAGATGCGGTTCAGTTGCGGCGCGAAACCCATGTCGAGCATGCGGTCGGCCTCGTCCAAGACCAAAATCTTGATATCGTCCAATTTGATCTGCCCGCGCTCGAGAAAATCCACCATGCGTCCCGGCGTGACGATCAAGATGCGCGGGTTACGGCGCAAGTCCTGGGCCTGGCGATAGAAAGATTCGCCGCCGATGAGCACCGCCGTGCGCAAGTTGAAAACTTGGCCAATCTTGCGGAAGGTCTCGTCCGCCTGCAGCGCCAATTCACGAGTGGGCAAGATCACCAATCCGCGGCCGCGAACATGGTCCAAACGCTCCACCATCGGAATCCCGAAGGCCAGCGTCTTGCCGGTGCCCGTCTGGGCGATGCCCATGATATCCTTGCCTTCCAAACCTACCGGGATGGATTTGCGCTGGATGGGCGTCGGCACGGAAATCTTCATCTTCTTCAGGGCGCCCAGCATGCGCGAGGAGATGCCCAAGGTTTCAAATTCGGAATTTTCTTCGGGTGGAGCTTGTATCATAAAATATCGTGTTTCCGCGTTCATCGACGCGTTTGTTAGGGTAGGCGTTGTTTGAATCGAAGACCGCGACTATCAGGATAAGGGATAATTGCAAGCGATTCTCGCTGTTTGGGAATTTTCAGCTCCAACGGAAAAATCACCCGAAACGCCCGTTCCCCATGATTTTGTTTTTATTAATGGCGCCCCCTAGGGTATTATTTTCGACTATTGTGGGACCACGACGAAAAGGGGCTTCATGGTCGCTATCTTTGAAACTTTTGAAAATTCCGCCAATAAACACGCCCAGCGCCTCGCGGTGGGATTCCTCGAGGACGGGAAACACCAGCAATGGACCTATTCCGACCTCTTGGACAAGGTCCATCGCTTCTCCGGCGCACTTCTAAGCCTTGGCCTCCGACAAGGGGATAGGGTGGCTTTGATCGCCGCCAATCATCCGAATTGGCCAATTATCGATCTCGCCGTGGCCAAACTAGGCCTCGTCCTGGTGCCGATTCACACGGTTTTGACCATCGACCAGATCCTCAAGATCCTCAGCCAATCCAAGGCCAAAACCTTGGTGTTGGGTCCCGGCGTCGAGGACAAGACCGCGGCGCTGCTGTCCCGCCTGCCTGAGAGCCTAGATTCCGTCCTGTTTTTCGACAAGGCGACGCAGAAAGGCCCCCTACCCACTGGTAAAAAAGGTTATTTCTTCGACGAGTTGATGGCGACGGCGAAGACGCCACTCTCCGGGGATATCCCCAAGGTGCGGGGCGACGACCTCTCGACGATCATCTTCACCTCGGGCACCACCGGGGAAATGAAGGGCGTGCTTCTGTCCCACCTGGGCCTGACCGAGTCGGTGGTCTATGGAAATCCCCCGGTCAACGCCACCCAAGACGACATCTTGCTTTCGGTGCTTCCCTTAAGCCACGCCTTCGAGCGCAACGCCGGCCTGCTGGGCCCTCTCTTTCTCGGCGCGCAAATCAATTACGGCCGTGGCATTCCGATGTTAGTCGAGGACATCCAGACTTTTCGTCCCACGAGGATCAACGCCGTCCCCCGCCTGCTCGAAAAAATCCAGGCGGGCGTGAGGGATAATTTAAAGAAACGCTCCGAGGGACTCTACAACCTTTTCCAAAAATTGGTGGGCCAAAGCATCCTCCTCAACCGGAAGAAGTTCGAAAAAAGCTCGGGTGCACTGCTCAACTTGCCGGCGGATCGTCTCGGAGAACTGCTTTTTTACCGGAAGGTGCGGAAGAAGTTCGGCGGCCGCATGCGCAAGATCATCTGCGGCGGAGCCCCCATCGATCCGGAAATCGTCGAATTCTTCCAAGCCATCGGCATCCAAGTCCTGCAAGGCTATGGCCTCACCGAGGTCTCTCCCACCGTCAGCGCCAATCCGCATTATCGAAACAAAGTCGGCTCCGTCGGCTTGCCCATCGGCTGCGTCCAGGTGAAGTTGGGAGACAAGGACGAAATCTTGGTGAAAGGCTCTTCCCTCATGAAGGGCTACGACAGCGAGGAAGCCACGCGGGAAGCCATCGATCCCGAGGGCTGGTTCCATACCGGCGACCAAGGCTACATTGACGAGGAAGGCTATCTCTTCATCAAGGGCCGCATCAAAGAGCTCATCGTCACTTCCTACGGGAAAAATGTCGTTCCCTCGGTCGTCGAGCAGACGCTGGAAAAAAGCCCCTTGATCCTGCAATCGGCGATATTCGGGCACGGCAAGGCCTTTATCAGCGCGCTGTTGGTGCCGGAAAAAGGCGCGGTTCGCGCGGAATTTTCCGGGCCGGAATTTGAGAAACTATCCTGGGAAGAACTATGCCGCAGGCCCGAAGTCGTGCAGAAGTTCCAAAAGGAGCTCAACCGAGTGCAGGAAGAGTTGGCCTCCTACGAGCAAGTGAAGCGGTTTCATTTGGTCCCCGAGGAATTCTCCCAAGACAACGACCTACTCACCCCGACGCTCAAGCTGAAACGCCTCAAGATCTTCGAGCGCTATCAAGACATTATCAAGGCGATGTACGCGGAGTGATCGCCGCTGGGACGGAGCTGGAAGGAAGATATAGTCGGAAAGTCGTCCCGACTCCGACCTGGCTCTCGACTTCGACCCGGCCGCCATGGATGTTTTCCACGGCCGTCTTCACGTTATGCAGCCCCAAGCCAGTGCCTCCGGAATGCGGCCGCGTCGTGAAACGCAGGTCAAAAATCTGAGGAAGGTGTTCTGGCGCGATTCCCGTGCCACTATCGCTCACCTCGATCACGACGTCGGTGCCTCGCGGATAGGTACGGACGGTCAAGTTTCCGCCGTTGGGCATGGCGTGACAGGCATTGACCAGAAGATTCAACACCGCATTGATCATCAGTGCCTCTTCGCCGCGAATCGTCAGCTCCTCCTCGCCGAAATCCCTAACCAAGGAAATCCCCAGATTTTGCCGAGCGCTCTCATTGAGCCTCAAGGCTTCGTCGAGCATGGGGGTCATCGAAAGGATCTTGATCTCGTGTTGGCCAGCGGCGAGGCGGCGATGGCTCTGGTAGGTCGCCAACATTTGGCGCATGGAAATTCCCAATTCCTTGGCCTGGTCGGCTGCCACCCTCAGGCGAGTCCTTCCGCCTTCGCTCGGAGGGGAATCGGCGATTCCAGGTCCAATAAGCAACCTTTCCAAAAGCTGTTCGCTGGAAAAGACCCCCGCCAAAACATTTCCCTCGTCATGGAAGAATCGCTCGGCCAATTCCGCTTTTGCCGCAAGGCGGACATTTTCGGCTTCCAAGGCGGCCATATCCGCCTTCATCCTCTGCAGCTCAGTGACGTCCGACAAAAAGTGCGCGGTTAAGGACTCTTCGCCTTGTAACGAATGGCTTTCCAAGCGCCAATAGCGCAGGTCATTCTCGCCGCGCTCCCAAACGTAGACTCCCTCCTCCGTAGGATGGGGACGAAAGGTCTCGGTGTTCAGGAGCCCGGGCAAAGCCTCCCAACCCGGACGAAAAATTTGCCTCGCGAGACCGTTCGCGTAGAAGATGTCGCCCTGAGCATCGGAAACCAAAATGGGATAAGGCGCTTCGTCGAAGAGGTGGCGAAAGCGCACCGGAGAGGCCGCGACATCCGATCGGCTGGCGCCCGAAGAGCCGGAGGTTGCGGCATCGCCTTCCTCCTTGGGCCCTTCCGACATCACGACCAAAGGTTCGAAACCGCGAACCGCTCGAGGCCGGGGAGGCTCTCCTGTCGCCAAAGCCAGGGAGACGCCCAATGGACCTCCGAGAATCCCCCCTCCGAGGCGTGAAGTCGGGGTCGCAAGCCAGCGGGATTGCAACTCCAATCCCTGGGTCCAAGCGGCGAAGGACTGTGGCCTCAGCTCCGAAAAAATTCTGCCACCGACATGAAACTGCAAGAGCGTCGCCAAGGAATCCACCAACATGATGGAACCTCGGGTCTCCGGCCTCAATCCCAAAGTGGCCTCGACGCGATTCGCCGCAACCAAGGCCCCCAGGGTCGCTGCTTGAGGAAAGAGGGCCCGCGAAATCCCGCTGAAGGCGCCGAAGCGAATCGGACCCAGTGCCGCCGCGCCCGTGCCGTGAAAACCGTTGAACGAAAGCTCGGCCAAGCGACCGGAGGAACGCAGGAAGCCCAGGGTAATCCCGTTGGCTAATAGTTCATTGCCGAAGGAAGCGCCAAATTGGCCGTGCTGCTCGCCAAGAGCGTAACGCAAAGAACGATTGGCGAGGGTCAGCGCGGTGGCTTCGGCTCCCGTACCCAAGGCCGACGCCAGAAAAAGCGCCGGCCAACGACGCGTCAAAAATCCCGCGGGAGCCGCGCTCAATCTCGCCAAACCTATCAGGCGGAAGCTCTGGAAGGCCGCGGCGCCCACGGCGAAGCCTGCCAAATTGGCGGGATGCACCGCCTCGCGCGCGAAATGCCGCAGCAGCCCCTCGATACGTCCACCGATACCGCCTTCACCGCGGAGAGCGGCGGTTTCCGAACGAACCGACGCCTGAACCGAGCCGGCCACTCCCGCGCGCCACTCCGGTTGGGAGACCAAAGCCTGCTCCGCTGCCTGCAATAAGAGAGGAGCCAAGGTCGAGTCTCCCTCGTTTTGAATTCGCCGGGAGATCTGAAGCATTCCTCGCAAAAATTCTTCGGGATCCCTTTCCTTCGAGAGGGATACCAGCTCGGCCAGATTGGCGGCTCCGAAACGGCGAGCGAGCAGCGAGCGCTGGAAAAGCGGAAGGGCTTCCAAGGCGCCATCCAAGCCGGAAACTCCGTTTTGCAGGCCGGACGAAAGCGGACGATCTTCCTCCCAACCGACACCCATTTCCAAGATCGCGGCTAACAAGGCTTGAGTGGCGGGAACGGAGGGAAGTCTTGGCGCGTCATTTTCGGGAAAAACGCTTCGGGAGGTGGAATTTGAAGAAAAAGTCAGGGATGGGAAAGCTGTGCGAAGTTCCATGGTGCTCGCTCGCGAATCTTGTCCCGAATGGACTTGTGGTCCGTGCCCTGTTGCTGTCGATGAGTCCGAAGATACGGGATTATCTAATTTTTTACCCTAAAGTTGTCTATCTTTTTTACCCCCGCCGCGCGGCGATTTCCCGGTTGAAGTCCATGGGATAGGGGAGATATGTCCTAGTCGATGCTGCAAGACCGTTTGAGGACCCTGTTGCACAAGTACAATGTCGCGGGTCCGCGCTACACCAGTTACCCCACCGTGCCGGCCTGGACCGAATCCGTCGGAGTTGCCGACTATCGCCGCAGCCTGAAAACACTGGGCGGCGGCGAGCGCCTATCGCTTTATTTTCACCTGCCTTTCTGCGAAAAGCTCTGCCACTTTTGCGGATGCATGCGGGTGATTACGGCGGATCATAACCGCTCACGCCCCTATGTCGATACCCTTCTCCGAGAGTTGGACGCCACCGTGGCCGAATTGCCGGAGGGGGTGAGGGAAGTCAGCCAGGTGCATTTCGGCGGAGGCACGCCGAACTTCCTGCAACCCGAGGAATTGACCGATATCCTGAATAGGATTCGCTCCCACTTCCAAGTGATTCCCGAGGCCGAGATCGCCATCGAAATGCACCCAAGAACCAGCACGCCGGCTTTTTGCGAAAACCTGGCCACGCTGGGGTTCAACCGAATCTCGCTGGGAGTGCAAGACTTCGACCCCAAGGTGCAAGAACTGATCAATCGTCACCAGACCCACGCCATGACCGTGGAAATGGTCGCAATGCTTCGGCGTCTCGGATTCGACTCCTTCAATTTCGACCTGATTTACGGACTGCCCGGCCAATCCATCGCAGGATGGGAAAAGACCCTGGCCCAAACGCTGGCCCTTCGCCCCAATCGCCTCGCCGTCTACAGCTACGCACACGTGCCGTGGAAGAGCCCGGTCCAGCGGTCGTTTAAAGACTCCGACCTGCCGTCTCCCGGCATGAAGCTGGAACTCTTCCAACGCGCTTACGAGACCTTCACGAAAAACGGCTACCGAGCCATCGGGATGGATCACTTCGCCCTGGAAGAAGACGAGTTGAGCCGCGCCCTGGACCAAGGCGGCATCCATCGCAACTTCATGGGCTACTCGACCCAAGCGGAGGCCCACCAGTTGGGCTTCGGCGTCAGCGCCATCTCTTACGTCGGCGGAAATTATTTCCAAAACCTGAAGGAACTTCCCGATTACGAAAATTCCATCCGGTCGGAGGGGCTAGCGAGCTTTCGCGGCTACTTGCTCGACCGCGACGACGCGATCCGACGCGACCTGATCACCCGAATCATGTGCCGCGGCTCCGTTGAATGGCCCGCCTTCGACGCCCAATGGGATTTGAATCACGGGGAATATTTCCGGGAAAACCTGCCCGCGCTGGAGGGCTTCGTCGCCGACGATTTATTGGAGAGTGACGCGGCCGGCTTGAGGGTCAAGGGAGAAGGCTTCCTCTTCTTGCGCAATATCGCGATGGCGTTCGACCGTCACCTCGAAGGCATTCGGGACCAAGCAACCACCCCAACCTTCTCATCTTCATGGTCGCCTGGTTCGCCGGGCTCTTCTATATCTTCCGTCTTTTCGTCTACCACGCGAAATTCCAGGGCCAAGCCGAGATGCGCGCCGCCTACCAGGTGATGGAAAAAAAATTGCTCTACATCATCATGCATCCGGCGATGCTGCTCACGCTGATTTTAGGCGTCCTGCTGATTTCGCAGAACCCATCCGTGCTCCGCGCGCCCTGGTTCCACGTCAAGCTACTCGCGGTCGCCGCGCTGATCGCCTATCAAATTTTCGCCGGAATCGTCGCCAAGCGCTTCGCTCGCGGCGATTTCTTCCTTTCGGAAAAAGCCTGCCGCATGATCAACGAAATCCCGACCCTGCTCCTGGTCGTTATCGTGATCATGGTGGTGGTGAAGCCTTGGAGTTAAAATGATCGGCGTTCTACTCATCAATCTCGGCACCCCCAAAGAACCGACCACTCGCGAGGTCCGCCGCTACCTGCGTGAATTCCTCTCCGATCCGCTCGTCATCGATATCAGCCCCCTGGGCCGTTGGATGCTGGTGAACCTGATCATCGCCCCCTTCCGTTCCCCCAAATCCGCCGCGGCCTACCAAAAAATCTGGACTCCGGGAGGATCTCCCCTACTCTTTCATACCCGCGAGTTGGGAAAAAAAGTTTCCGAGCGCCTGGGACCCGACTACGCCGTGGAAATCGGGATGCGCTACGGAGAGCCGTCGATCGCCTCCGCAATGCGGAGACTGCGCGACCGCAAGGTGCAAGAAATCCGGGTCTTGCCACTTTATCCGCAGTATTCCTCCGCGGCCACGGGTTCCACCCAGGAAGAAGTATTCCGCGTCGCCAAGGCCAGCGAGAACCTGACGCCTATCCAATTCCTGCTTCCCTTCTTCGATCACCCCGGCTTCATCCGCGCCTTCGCCGAAATCGGAGGCCCCCGGCTAGAGGCCTTCAAGCCCGACCATGTCCTGTTCAGCTTTCACGGCCTCCCCGAGCGGCAAATCAAACGAGGCGACACGGCGGGAGATCATTGCCTGCAAAAACCGGATTGCTGCGACAAGATCATCCCCGCGAACGGCCTCTGCTACCGCGCGCACAGTTTCGCCACCGCGCGGGCCATCGCTAAATCCCTAAGCCTCAATCCCGAGAAATACACGATCTGCTTCCAATCCCGGCTAGGCCGTACGCCATGGATCAAGCCCTACACCGACCTCGTGATCCCCGAATTGGCGAAGGAAGGAAAAAAACGCCTCGCCGTCTTCTGCCCCGCCTTC
>JAIOPF010000204.1 GCA_021414045.1 Deltaproteobacteria bacterium
TTTCTTCGCGGCCGCCAACCTCTTCAAATCCGGAAGGGCCTTGGCTTGGGCCATCGCCTGCTCTTCGGTGACCAGAGGCTTAGGACGTGGACGAGAAGCCGATGGCATATAAGGCAAGGTGCTTTCTCGTGTCACCTTCACTTCCTTGATCGTGCCCCTGCCTATCTTGCGGTTGCGGTAGGAAAATTCCATCCACCACTGCGCCCTTTCGCGGGTGTCGAAGAGCATGCCGACAACGTATTTTCCCGAGGGCAGACCCTCGAAATGCTCGGTGACGTCGACGCCGTCTCCCGGAATCTTGACCATCAATTGTTGGATGAAGCGCTGCAGGTCTTCAGCCTGACTTTTGCTGGCAAAAACCCCCTTCACCACCATGAACATCGGGGCGTTCTGCGGGATGGGAATCTCCGTCACCCAATGCGGCAGCCCCCCCGCGGGCTTCTTGCCGGCTGCGGATAATGCGGGGACGAAGACCGCTAAAAGAAGCAGGGTTGCGAAGATTTTCCTGGGAAAGATTCGAAAACTCATGGGCAACCTCTCAAGAGTTCAAGCCCTCTTCCTGAAGAAAGGGCAGAGCGGAAAAATCCGAGAAACGGTCGATCAAAAAATCGGGCTGGTAGTTGAGCAGCTCCTCGCGCGGTCGGAACCCGTAGCTGACGGCGCAGGTCTTGAGTCCAGCGGCCCTGCCGCACTCGATGTCGACGTGGGAATCGCCCACCATCACTCCCGAGACCGGCTCGCCAAGCTCGCGAAAAATCGGCGCGAAGACTTCGGGGTTCGGTTTTTGAATCGGCAAGGTATCTCCACCGATCAACCAGCGAAAATGCGACCGAATGCCCAGGCCTTCCAGGATTTTTTGGGAAAAGAGTTCGGGCTTATTGGTCACCACGGCCTTGGTGATTTGGGGGTAATTCTCGAGGAAATCGAGGACGCCGGGATAAAGCTTAGTCTCGTCGAGCAGGTGGTCGTGGTAACGATTCCAAAAACTTAAAAAAACCCGTCCCAGGGCCTCGTCACTGGGATTGCCGAGGGCGTCGCGAACAAGAGTCTTGGCCCCGTGGCCCACCATTTCCTCGATTTTGCTGGCGGGCAAAGTGTCGAAACCCTCCTGAGCCAGGGCGAAATTGAGGCTGTCCGCGATATCCCTTTTGGAATCGATCAAGGTGCCGTCGAGGTCGAAAATAAGTACAGGTGACATTTTAAAGGCTATAAGCGAGTCCCCTAGGGAAATCAACCTCGGAGGCCGGGCTTACAGCAGGGTCTTTTCGAGCAAGGGAATGGGGATGGCCCCGCAGCGCAGGACCGCATCGTGAAATTTTTGCAGGGAAAATCCTCCTCCCGCCTTCTGGCGGTATTTCTCCCGCAACTCCCGAAGCCGCAACATGCCCGTGAAATAACTCTGCGGAACCGTCGGACGCATTGTGTACCAATTCACGTCGGCTCGTGCCGAAAGCGGGCTCATTTTCAATTCGCGGGCCATGAACTTCACGGCCTCCGTATCGCTCATTCCTCCAGTATGCAGGCCCACGTCGACGATGATGCGACAGGCACGCCAGAGCTTGTCTTTCAATTGGATCAAGCGTCCCCAGGGATCGTAATAGCCCGCCTCGAACATCATCTCTTCGCAATACAAGGCCCAGCCCTCGAAAAAGCTACTACAGTTGTAAATACGCATCATCGTGCCGGGGGCATGCCGCTGCACGGCGAATTGCAGGTGGTGGCCGGGATAACCTTCGTGCAGTGAAGTGACGCGCATCGCGCCAAGATTATGCTCGCCCAAAAGCTCTTCCCGCTGCTTGGGATCGCGGGTCGTCACCGGCGTGACGAAAAAGGTCCCATGGTTCTTGCCGCGAAACATGGGTGGATCGACGTAAGCCGCGAAAGGAATGGTGCTGCGCGTGAAAGCGGGAGTCTCGATCACCTTCAACCTTTCGCCGCGCGGCAGGCTCGCGATCTTTTCCTTCGCGACGAAGCGCCGCAGCCTCCGCGTCTCGCCCCGATATGTTTCGAGAAGTTTCTTCGCGCTGGGATGGCAGCCTTTGGCTTCCTCCACCAAGCGGTGCCAGGGTTTTTTGGGGTCTATGGAACGAGCCTGCTCCACCAGCTGTTCCTGGACCGCCGAGAATTGCCTTTCGCCTAGTTTCCTCAACTCGGAGGCGGTCATTTCGTAATGATGGTAGGTTCTCAGCAAGAACTCGAAGTTGGCCCTGCCCACGGCATACTCCCCGTCGGAACGGCGCAACAGAGGACCGCGAAAGAATTGCAAGAGCTCCTTGCCCACGCTCTCCGCTTCCGCGCAAGCGCCGATGATTTCCCGGCGGCGCTTCGGCGCCAGGCGCAACAGCTCTCCCTTCGCTTCCCGCAAAAACCCCAAATAGCCCTGGCATTCGTCGATGGCCAAACGGGTCCTATGTTTGGGGGGATTTTTCAAATTTTCCCGCGCGGCCTCCAACACGGCCCTAGCTCCGCTCAGGCGCGCCAAGGCAGCCTCGACCTTGCCGGATTTCGAGGCGATCCTTAGAAAAACGTACCACAGTCCGTAGATCAGCTCTCCGACGTACATCGAGGGGTCTTGGCGGTATTTTTTCCATTCACCCCACTCCTTGAGCCGAAGGCTCAGGTCGCTGCGGAAAAGCTCGAATTCTAAGCGCGCGTCGCCCCAGGTCGCTGGAGGTTTCGCGGAAGCCAAGGCAGCCTGGATTTTTCGAAGTTTTTCGACGTGTCCCCGAATCCTCCCCTCGGAAAGGTCCGTGACGCGTCGGGCGTATTTCTCTTCCCCCAGGGCTCCAGCCCAAACGGGTTGAAAATCGAGGAGTTCGGTAAAATATTCAGAGATCATTTTTTCTCTTTCCATTCGGTTGAAATTTTATCAGTTTGCGGGAAGGAGTCGAATTTAAGTGGCAAACTGTCTCTACTGTCAAGAAAAGGCCGGTTGGTTCAAGGCCGTCTGTCCCCAATGCCAAGCCATGCTGAACGCGATTCAGACTCTGGGCTCGGGCTTTTCGTTTCGTGACCTTCTAGACGCCTTGATGGCGACGAATGCACCCAACGAAAAGATCGAGAAATTCTTGGAAACCGATATCAAAGGCCAAGGCAGCATCCGCGACCTCATCACCGCGCGAATGACGAACGAACTCGCCCGCACCGTCGGCCAACCAACAGACACCGACGCTCACAAGGTCAAAAAAATTCGGGAAGATGAAAAGAAACGCCCCAAGATCCCGCTTAAGCCGGGTCAGCCTGACCCGATGCGGAAATAGGCGCCGCGGCCTCGCCCCCAAAAACCTCCGAAAGGGACTCAAAACTCAAGGGACGCGTCAAGTAAGTCGCGAAATCCTCCCGTTGCGGCATGGATTCGGCGAAAGCCAAGGTCAGATAGCTGGAAAGGCCCAGCCATCGGGTTTCTCCGTGCTCGAAGCTTAAGCTCTCCAGGGTTTCCCGGGCCGCCTCTTGGGCCAGCAGGCTCCTATCGAAGATCACCGCCAAGACTCGATTCCCCTCGAAATGATTCTCGAGGTGCTGCGTGCCTTCTAGGTCGATCAGCGTGACCCCCGCGCCGAAATAGTCTTGCACCGCGCGTCGCGTGGCTTCCTCGGCGCCGATCAAGACGACGACTTCTTCGGGTGCGGCCACGACCGTTTCAATGACGGTCTCCTCGAAAGACACCGAGCTCGCCTCGATCACCGGCGCCTCGAAACTTACCGGGGCCAGCTCCTCGACAAGGGCTTCGGGGCGGGCAATCGAAGTGACTTCCGCCAAACGAGGCTTGGCCTTAGGCCGCTTCGCTGCCGCGGGTTTTGCGGCTCGGGTGGGCTTTTTTTTTACGGCGGCGACGGTCTCGGCCTGGGGCACGGAGGTCAGGGTCAGGCTGCGTCGCGAAGAACGGCGCAGTTGTATGTCGAGACGGTCAATCTTGGTTTCGAGTTGGTGTAAGCGCCCACTCAACTCTTCGATCGCCATTTCACTGGCAACGCCCAAGAACTGGCAAAGTTTGAGTTTCAAGCTTGGAATCAGACGAATGGAATAGACATTCATAACCGACAAATGCCTCCGCATCGGGCAAAGGGATGGATTGGATTTTTATACCTGGAAGAGATTTTGGTCATGTCACCGGGGTAGTGACTTGTCAAGCCGTTATCGCGCCGACCGGAAGAACTTGTTCAAGCGCTGAACAGCCTCGTCGAGGCGCTCGATCGAGAAGACAAAACGGTAGCGGCCGGCCACCCCCGCCCAGGCTTCCGAGTGCACCTTGATGCCAGCTTCGGTGAATAGCAGCTCGTGCAGGTTCAAGTGGGTGATCCGCGCCGACTCTCCCGAGCGCAGGCGAATCTGCCTGCCGTGCAAGGGCGAAAGATCGACGAACATCGCATAGCCGCCCTGCACGGGAGTTACGTTCAAATGGCGGTCGAGAAACACCTGTTCCAGGGCCGAGGCACGGGAACTCAAATAAAATCGGTGAGGAGTCACGAACCCTTCCCAATTCCGGAGAAATTCCGGGGCCGCGGCCATGGCGAGAGGATCCGGAGTCGCAAGCAAGTTTCCCCGCATGGCGGAAACGAGCGCGGGATTTTGCGAGGCCGCGAAACCGAACCTCAAACCACCGGCGGCGAACTCCTTTGATAACCCTCCAAAGGCGACGAGATTGGGGCCCAACTCCTTTTGGAGAGTCTGCAGCGAAGGCGCGCGACGTCCGCGGATGCGGCCAAAATCGAGCATTCCAAAAACGTCGTCGAAAAGTAGGTAGCCGCCCGCGGAACGGAGAGAACCGGCGATTTCCTTCCATTGAGCGGCGCTATAATACTGCCCCGCGGGATTGGTCGGTTCGTTGACCAAGAGAGCGCGCAAGGCGCCGCGGCGCCCGCCGTTGGACCAAGGGACGCTCATCGGACGCAGGCGAAATCCCTCCTCTTCCAAGGTCATGAGCTCCGCGCGTCTCGCTCCGGCGATCTCGACGGCGGGAAAGAACAAGCCATAGCTAGGTTTAGGAACGGCCACTTCCACCACGGGAGCCCCGGCAACGGCCTTCAATCCACGAATCGCGCTGACCAGCAAGGGCTGAACCCCCGCGCCCAAGACGATCTGTTCGGGTTCGAAACGCGCGCCTCGGCTCTGCATGAGATATGCCGCCACGGCCTCCCTCGCCTCGGACTCGACCTCTCCCCTGGAGCGTCGCGAGGCCGCCAATAAAGCCGCATCGAGACGCAGCGGCGCCCGCCACTCCGATTCTCCGAAACTCATGTCGATGGGATCGGGATGTTCCCCCTTCGGCCCGCTGTCGAAAGCCGAAGGCGATTCCAGGGCGCGGACGACCGCGGATCCGGACTCGAAGGAAGTGAGCATCGGTTCAATGGCGCCGGAGGGACTTGCGGGAGCGAGGATTCCCTGCGGCAAATCCGTCAAAAATTTTTGATAGGCCGCCTGCACCAGGGTCGAGGTCCGAGAATAAGTGAGGTCGGCATAGCGTGCGAGCAGACCCTGCACCGCGGAATTGCCGATCATCGCCACGGCCAAGGGCAAGGCGGGAGCGCCATAGCGGCTGTCCAAAGATTGAACGACGTGCAGATAAGGCACCGTCGCCGGATTTTCATTCAAATAGCGCGCGGCCGGATGCATGGAGCCCTGGGGATCGGAGGGATGGTCCACCAGAACGACGACATGGCGTTTTTGTTCCACGGCTGCTTGCAGCAAAGGCGGTATCGCGGGGTCTTCCCAGGCTTCTCGGCTTAACTTCAGAACGAGGGCGTCGGGATTCTCCCGCCTCACCGCCTGCAAAATCTCGGCGGGGTTGGCCGGGGAGCGAAGCGCTTGGAAGGCCTGCAGTCCCGCGGGCTCGGCATCGGCAGCCGGCGCGGCGTATAAGACTCGCCCCTGGTCGGGAAGCACGACATGCAGGATTCCGTCCATGAGCAGATCCGAGGAAGGCCCGACGAAAAGCATCTCTGGCGCGATCTTGGCTCCCCACTGACGGCTTAGCTCAAGGGCCAGGCTTTCACGCAAGGCGACGTTCTCGCTTCCGGGATTTTCCGTATACCCCCAGCGCTCGACCTTGCCGGTCACCGCGCCCAGGGAATCTCGCAGCAGATCCGCGTAGGGTCGGCCTTCGGTCAGGTAAAGCATATGGTGGACTTCGCCACGCCCCACCGCTTCCGCCGCCGAGATCGGCGTCTGAGGATCCTCTTTCAGGAAAAATTCGAAGCGATGGTTATTGTCCGATTCGAGTCGGGCCAGTTCGGAAAAATCCGTCGTGGGATCCTGCTGGATCAATTGGGCATAGCGAACCGCGGGATGAAATCCCCTGCGCGCGAGCAGCTCTTCCAGGACCGCGCGCCCCGGCCTACCTCCGAGGTTGAACAACACGCGCCCCCCTTCGCTGAGGCGAGTCCGCGCCTGACCCAAGGCCTTGTCGATCAAACCCAATCCATAACGGTCCCAATAATTCCCGTCGCTGGGATAATAATCGGCGACCGAGCGAAGGCTCTCGACACCGCCGCTTCGCGGCACTTGCGGAAGGCAGGCGAGCAGCAAATCCACCTTGGCCCCTTCCGAAAGGGGCGCGAGCAGGTCGCCGGATTGGAAGGAAACGTTTTTCACGCCGTTCAAGGCGGCATTGAGGCGCCCGATCACCGGGGCGTGGGGATTGCGGTCGACGCCGACGACTTCGCGGGCCATCCCGAGTTTCGCGGTCAAAATCGAAACCCAACCAGTGCCAGAACCGATCTCGACCGCGAGATCCACGGGCCGACGGTCTCGCTGAAATTCTTGAACCACTCCTTCCGCGAAAACCCGCGACCATTGCTCGGGGAGAAAGGTCGTCGGGAGACTGACAATGGTCAAGGGATCGCGGACGCCGGGCAAGCTGTAGTGCCTCGCCAGTATCCCCTGCCCTTCCGGGGAGGAGGAAGTCAGGGAAATCAAGCGTTCCACCAATTCGCGCACATGGAAGGCCGTTTCCGGCTTGTCCATGTTCTCTTCCAAAAATTGGGCGACGGCTAAAGCCCTATCCTCGCCTTCGCGGCTGGTCTCGAGCAGGCGTTGGGCCCAAAGGCTGGAGTTCTCTCCCTTTTGCCGCGCGAATTCCTGAGATTGTCGGGGACCTAGTGCGGGCAGCTCGGGCGCGGGATCGGGGCGCGACAGAGCCGCCCATTCTTCGCTCGTATAGGGGCCCCGCACTTCGAGCGGCGCAGCCAAGTGACCGCGGGCATCGAAACGCAGCTGCATTCCGGCCGTTTTCCAATTGGCGTGGACGCGGGTGTTTCCGTCGGCTTCCGCAAAGGATTGCTCGCCGAGGATCACGCCCCGCGCCAGCAGCGGTCTCGAATAGGCGCGCCACCCTTGCAGGCTGGGATTCTCCGCCATGGCTCGCAACAAGTCGGGCATCAGGCGCTGCTGAATGCTGTAGGCCCTGGGCGTGCCCTTGGCGATGGCGTAGGGAACCTGCGCTCCCGAAGCGAAATGCGGCCGCGAAACCCAATCCGCCCCGAATTCCTTGATGGCGGCGGAGGATTCGACGCCCTGTTTCAAACGCGGATCGCGGGAGAGCAAGTCGCCGACGATGCGCACGGCTTCCCTCCATTGCTGGGGATCGCGCGAGGCCATTTTCTCCTGCAGGCGCGGGGTGTAGCCGCGAAAATTCGGCGCGCTCAAAATTTCCTGCAGCAAAGTCCGCAATGCGCGAACTTCGTTCTCCTTGCCGCGCTCGGAAACCTGCCGCAGCAATTCGGACCAAGTTCGGGATCCGACGACGGAGCCAGCTCCGCCCTCGCCTTCCATCGTCATGAAAAGCGGCCGAGCCGGAGAGAGCGGGTCCGGCTCTCCCCTTTCCGAAAGCGGAGGCGCTGTTCCCGCGGCGGCGAGCAGAGGCTCCGCTCCGATGTGGAAGGGCCGTCGCGGCGAAGGACGGCGGGGCTCCAAGCGATCCAAGCGCGTCTCGAGTTCGCGAACGCCGCGCGCGAAACCGTCTC
The DNA here is from genome assembly GCA_021414045.1 of Deltaproteobacteria bacterium. Classification (GTDB taxonomy): domain Bacteria; phylum UBA10199; class UBA10199; order DSSB01; family DSSB01; genus DSSB01. The sequence continues at coordinate 7,962 of JAIOPF010000204.1, forward strand.
CCATCAAACTTTGGCTGAGGCGCCCGCCGACGTGGAACTGGAGCAGCATGACCAGGGAATCGACGAGCGTCGTCGCTCCGTCGACGGGGCGACGCAAGCCGACTCCCTCTTCGAGGCGACGTCCGAGCAGAATGCCCGTGAGCATTCCCGTCTGAGTGAATAAATGTTGCATCGGCCTTTCGCCGACGGCTCCCGCGGGCCCCGCGAAACGCTGGTAGGCCGCCCCGGACAAAAAGCCCGTCAACTTCAAGGCGCCGAGCGTGAGACCGGCGCCCGCCAATTCGCTAAGATTCGTCTCGGCATCCCACCGTTGGGAACCCGGACTCAAGACTTCGCGCAAGCCCTTGCCGGTGGCCCAGAAAGCGGGGATTTCCAAGAAAAAGGCGCCGGTGGAGGCCAAGGCGCGGGCGCCCAGGCCCCGAGAAAGAAAACCCGTCGCGGGCGAAGCCAGCAACCGTGAGAGAAAAACGCCGCGAGACAGGGTGAAGACGGCGGAACCCGCCGTCATGGCCAAGAGCATGGCTGGATCGGCGGCCTCGCGCGCAAAATGTCGCCCGAGAAATTCCAGGCGACCGCCGAAGGATCCACGGCCCATCACGGCGTCGAGGCGTTGCGCGGCCCGGGTTCGCAAAGGTTCCGGCGCTCGAGTCCCGAGCGCGGCATAAATTTCCGCAGCGGTTTCGACGGCTCCCGATTGCTCTTGCCTCGCCCCGTAGTTCAAGAGCCCGTCGTAGAAGAGCTGAGGGTCCGTCTCATCGGCGAGGGACTGCAATTCCGCGCGCGCGGCACCGTTGCTGCGCGCGAGCAGCGGACGCAGAAATTCATTAAAATCTGGGTTTAAAGTCGCATCGCCAGGTGGCGTCTGCCGCCGCAACCGTAACCCCGGGCCCTCGCTGGGGGAACCTAGAGGCATAAAGTCCTAGAAAAATTGGTTACTTACAAATTGGGGGCTTAACGGGGACAAGCTCGGCGCTGAGGGGGAAAAGTTGCTATTTCCCAAAACCCCAACGGCAAAAAAAAGCCGCCGGCGTTGTCGAACATCCGCCGGCGGCAGGCATTTAGGTTCTGGACAATTTACGGAGTCGGCGCCGAAGCGGGCGTCAAAGTCGGATCCGGTAAAGTCGGATCCGGGTAGGCCTCGAAATCCGCTTCGCGGTCGAGGTCCTTGAGATGATATTCGAAGGGGTTGAAGCTGGCCCCGAGTTTGTCGTCGACGCCCTGCAGGATGCCCAAGAGAATGACACCCTTGGTGAGTTTATCCATGCCCTTCCCGCCCGTTTCTCCGACTTTTTTCAACATGGCGCTCTGCTCGGCCGACAAAGGTGGAATGCCCTTGAACAGTTTCTCCTTCAAGGACCCGCTGACGCCTTCGATGAACTTTCCAAAACGGCCCTTGGATTTGCTCAGTTCGTCTCCGAGCTTGGCGAATTCGGCCGCCTCCTTTTCGGCCGCGACACGGCCTTCCTTCCAGATTCCAAAGGGAACCAACTTGCGAATCCAACCAGCCTTGCCCAGGGGATTGAGCCGGCCAAGCAGGGATCCCTCTCCCCACCATATGCGAACCACCTCGCCCATTCCCTTCAAACGGCCGACGGCGAAGGCATCGGATAAAGTCGCGAAACCCTTGGCGCCGCCGCTAAGCACCAAGGCACCGTCGACGGCACGGCCGACGGCCTGCATCTCGTCCTCATCGCTCCAACGGCGATAGGGCGTCGTTTCGCAGATGGCCCCGCCGAGGCAAAGGACATTGGTCAATCCCACGGCGAAGAGATTATTGTAGCCTCCGCCGTCCCCGATCATGTCGAGGTAAGCGGAGCGCGCCTCTTGGTGCAAAGCTTCGTCGGAAGCGGGATCCTCGGTCCCCGCTTTGGTGCCGAGGAAATGGAAGAAAGTCTTGGCGATATAGAGGTTGTTCCGCCGCCCCGTATAATTCCAGAAACTCGAGAACCAACCCGACGAGGTATTGCCGCCGCCGAAACCCAAGAACCCCGGCCGCTCCTGGGCGGCGAAACTGAGCAGGCGTTCGTAGGCCTCCTTGCGATCCGGCAGTTTCAAGATTTCATCCAGCGTCGAAACCGCCAATTGGTTTTCCAGCAAGGCGGCGGTTTCCGGATCCAATTGGGCCATCGCCTCCTGCAATTGGCCTTCCAAGGCCCAGGCTTCGCCTTGATCCACGCCGGTTTCGATCACCGTGCGCAGCTCTTGGATCGCCGCTTGGCGGGTTTCATAATTCGACTTGGCGGCTTCTTCGGCCATGGCGTCCCCCTGCAGCACGGGAGCCTCGCCCCATATCCTTTGGATGCCGTAGGGAATGAAGGCCGCGATGTTAACCCCGGTCTTCGTCAGGCTGTTCAAGGAAAAAACGGAATGCGCCTGCCGCACTTCATCGATCAAGATCCCATAATTATATTGATCGAGGACGTCGAGCGTCCGCTTGAAACCCAGCTCAGCCTTGAAATCGATCATGTTGGCGGCCAAAGGTCGATAGCGCTTAGCCATGAGGGCTTCCACGCTTTCCAAGAACTTTTGCGGATCGACGCCTTTCGCTTGCTCCTCGGAAAGTCCCGAGCTGAGCAGAGCCTTTGCCTCGGCGAGGTCTAATTCCTTGTCGGGCGTCGAGTCTGCCTTCCTCAAGGTATCGATCCAGGCTTTCTCTTCCTCGAAACTGCGGGATTCCGTGGCGCCCTTGCCATCGATGATGCGTTTCAATTCTCCGTAGGTTTCCCCCGTATAGGGATCTTGGGATTTTTCGAGGAGGAGATCGGTGCCTTGCAGCAACTTGGCGGCCTGGTCGGGATCCAGAGCGATGAGATTCTCTAGATAAAGGGAGTCCAGGGCTTTGATGTCGACTTTCTCGAGCTTCGGCGGTGTCATCGTGCCTCCTTCGGCAAGGTGGCGCCGGCGTGGAGAATACCCCAAGGCGGCGCTTGGCCCGGAAAGCCCAAGGGCAATCCAAGCGGATCTTTTATTTTGGCACGTGGGAGTAAAAGGTTAGAAAGTCGGAGTGCTGGCTTTGGTACCGTTACTTTGGTGCCCCAATCCAAGGCCGGGAGGCCCTTGGATCCCTCTGTCAGCAAGAGATTTATCGACAAAGGGGATGCCGCGTTGCTAGAAAAAAAGAAAGGATGCAAAGCATGGATTGGAAAAGCCAAACGAAAATCAAGGTCCGCTTCGCGGACGTCGACATGATGGGGCACCTGAACAACGCCAAATACGTAACCTACCTGGAAGAGGGCCGCGTGGCCTATTTCCAGAAATTCCCGGAATTGGATTTCACGGTGGTTAACACGGAATCGCGGGACAGCGTCATCGTCGCCTCGCTGAAGCTGGATTACCGTTCTCCGGCCTACTTGAACGAAACCTTGTGCGTCGCCTTGCGCACCAAGGAAATCCGGCGCTCGAGCTTCACCATCGAATATGAAATCCGGGAAGAAAAATCGGGTCGACTCGTGGCCGCCGCCGAAACCGTCATGGTATACTTCGATTACAAAGCCCAGAAGAGCCTGGAGATCCCCGAAAATTTAAGGAAGCGATTCGAGACCTTGGAAGGCAGGGAGTTCCCGAAACCCTAGGTCACTT
>JAIOPF010000205.1 GCA_021414045.1 Deltaproteobacteria bacterium
GATTTTCGGCGCGAAACAGATCGTACCTACCCTCCCGTTCAAGCGAGGTCCGGGCCACGAGAGCATACATCCGGTCGACCCAATCCATGACGACACTCCAACCCTTTCCTTTGGCCTCGTCGACCAAGCGCTTCAATTCGGGAAAGTTTTCCTGCTCCACGATTTGGTGCATCCGCGCAAAAATGTCGGAGGGATGAGGCTGGGAACGAATTTTTATCCCCTCGTGCTCGGAGAGCAGTTGAGCCTCCAACTTCACGTGAGAGTCTCGCGCTCCAGGGGCTTGTTGTCGCTGCCGGAGGAGGTCGTCGACGACGTCCACTGTTGATGCGGTGGAAAAGTCCCGCAAGGCGAATCCGCCATTGCGTTTCAACAAGGCCTCCACCTCCGACCGGCGGGATTCCGCCTTAGCCAGCGTCCTGCCTTCGGAATAAGCGGGGTGGACGGGGTATTTCCTGCCTTCGAAGTTCACTTGATGCCGGGAATCTAGGACCCTACCTCCGACCTGAATCGGAACTACCGTGATTCCCAGGGCGCGCCGCCCGTCGAAGATACGCTGGAGACCGGCGATATTTTCTTCCGCAAAATAATTCCCAAGCAAATAAACGATGCTTCCGGAAGGAAGATTTTGCCTCAACAACGGATCATCCAACAAACGGACTGGCGATGCGGAATTTAGGTTGCCATGCCCCAACACACGGCCCACCACCGACTGAGTGGTCTTGGCTTCCCGGGGGGCGAGAAAACTTCGAGTCTGACCGGTGCCAATAAGCAAAGCAATACTATCTCGTTGCAAGAGGCTGACCTCAGAGAGAGTTCCCGCCACCGCCGCCACGTTTTCTCGATTTTCTCCGGCCAGCAATGAAGGGTCGATGGCCAACACCACTTTTCCCTGCTGTGGAAAGTGATGTTCTTCCCCCAATAATACCCCGTTAATTTCGCGAAGCCTTCCCAGGATCGGGTCGCCCACCTTTATTTCGCGAAGCGAGGCCAAGTCCATGCCGCGAGGGCTTTGACGGAGACTGCGATGATTGCCGCCGTTGTGAAAACCATGCCTGGCAACATTGATTTCTTCCCGACGAACCTGCCTGGCGACCCGAAGCCGAATTTCTTGGGTCAGACGCGCCTCCGGGCTTGGGGAAACGGTTGGCTCGGAAGAATAACGAGCCGTAGAACTATCCAATAATTGATGGAGCGCCCAAAGCGGGATGGAATGAACGTCCATCGATGCCAGGATTTCCAAGGCGCGCTCGCCCCCGATCTCGCTGAGTGCAATGGCGACGCTTTTGCGAACTAATTCGAAAGGATCGCCCTTCATTTTACCGAGCATCTCCAGCGCTTCCGAACCGCCGATTTGGCCAAGCGCACTGGCAACCTGCATCCGAACATCCCCATGGGGACTCCTCCGGACTTCGCGAACCAATTCCAAGGCCCGCGCTTTCGCATAGGGTACCCCATCGATAAGAACCTCTCCCTCTGGATCGCTCATCCTATCAAAAGGAATCCCCCAGGCTTCCGAGAGACCGATCTTGGCGAGCGCCCTGTCCACCGCCTGGCAAACAAATAAGGCAGGGTCTCCCCGCATTTCGCGGAGTATGGCCAAGGCTTCCGGTCCGCCTAAATTCCCAAGCAACTGGGCGATGGTCCTGCGAACCTCTGGGGCAGGATCGCCCTTCATTTCACAGAGCATCTCCAGCGCTTCCCGACCAGGCCTAATGGCGAGTGCTTCGGCAACCGAAGCGCGAACCAATTCGGCGGCGTCTCCCCGCATTTCGCGGAGCATGGCCAAGGCTTCCGGACCTCCGATTTCGCCGATAGCCCGGGCGACATTACTGCGAACACAGTTGGCAGTATCTCCCCGCATTTCGCGAAGCGGCTCCAGGGCTCGCGAAGCGCCAATCTTGCCAATGGCCCGGGCAACCATCATACGAACATCCATATTAGGATCTTCCCTCATTTCCAAAAGCATCGCCAAAGCTTCCGGTCCGGCGATCTTGCCCAAGGACGCCGCGACATTGCCACGAACGGTCGAATCAGGATCCCGGCTCAGTTCGCCCAAGAGCTGCCATGCTTTTTCATCCCCTAGCTTGACCCTGAAAATGAGCGGCTCGTATTTTCTATCCAGGAAGAGGCTTGAATTCTCCGCCAACACTTTCTCGAAAAGATCTTCCGCCTTTCGACGGAAGGTCTCGGGAAGCAGAACCTCACCGGGCCTCCCTTCCTTCAGCCCCCCTCCGCCCAAGCCCACTCCCATCATCGTCCAAAAGGGAGCAAGCCAAGGGCTTTCCAAAAGGCCGAGGGTTCGACGGGTCTGCGAGCGAGAGGCGCTGGCCCGAATCCCTTCCCTCTGTTCCGAATCTAGGCCAAGCCGCTCGAAATCCAAGCCAAAGCCTTTCAGATAGTCTCCCGCTTCGCCGACTTTTCGATCACGCAGTAAGCCGCTCAACTTACCCGCGTCGAAGCCGGGCTTCGTCAGGGATTCTCGGATCAGTTGAACGTAAAGTTTTTGAGTCTTGGTTGGCATCCTTGAAGAGCGGTGTCCCCTCAGCCGTTCGCTGCGGGGCTTCGTAACCCAAGGACTTCAGATTCGCTTCGATGACGAGGGCCGTGTTCCATTCGAGGATTTTTTGATGGAGATCCTGACTTTTCTTCGCCAACTCCGGCCCCATCACCCCGTCCATGCCCTTCTGCGCGATGCCATACTTTAGGTAGCTGAAGGCATCATGGGCCAAGGATTCGAGAAAGCCTCCCTCGGGAGTCTCGCTTAAGCCCAACTTTTGATTCAATTGGTTGGTCGCTACCATGCCGCCGAAACCGGCCGCGTGATTCATGGAGCCGACGAGAACTTCGCCGCCCTTGGACAACTCCTCGCCGCCCGCTTTCACCATTTCCAAGGCCCTGGCGGCACGAGGCGCGTACTTCGCGCTCAAGTTTCCGAACTGCTTGAGCCCGCCGATCATGATCAGATTGGAGGCGTAGACCTTGAGGATGTGCTCCGTCGTCAACACTTTTCCGGCGTCGTGGTTCGCGGCTTCCTGCGCCAATTGCATCGTGCCGAAGGCGCCGCCCTCGGCTAGGGCTTCCGCACCGAAGGCTAGGGCCGTCGCCTTGTAACCAGTGATTCCCGCTTCGCTGAGCTTGGTCAGCGTCGCTAGCTTGGCCAAAGCACCCAAGGTCTGACATCCCTTCATTACCAGGATTTCGAAGGCCACTTCTTCCAGACTTGTCGTGCGAATCATGTCCCAGAGCCTTGCTCCCACGCCCTTGCCCTTTTCCAATGCGGCCATTTTTTCCATGCTGGTATTTTTGAGATGTTCGCTGGGAGCCGTCTCTCGAAGCAGCGAGTACATCGCATAGGCCGTCTTGACTCCGAACCGGGCCTCGCACTGGTCCGCGTCGCGCAACAGGTTTTCTCCATTACCCGCGTCCAACTTGGAATCCGAGACATAACGAATCATGTGGGCGATGACGTTGCCCCCATCGTCCCGGCCCGCTCGACGCTGTTCCAACAGGTCATGAGCCCGAGGTTTCAGGCGGGGATCGTCGATATTTAAAAGAGCGTCATCGATGGTCTTCTCTTTCCCGCTCAGCAGCTGCTGGCGCACCGCCGCGATGAGGTCCTTTTCGATGCCGACCTTCTCATACACCAGGTCGTCGCTGGTCTTGTCATCGGCGAGCTTGGTGATCATTCCCGAGGCGACGCCCCCAATCCCGTGGGCCTCGTCGAGGGCCTTCTCTTGCCCTTCTTCGATGAAGACTTCCCAGGCATATAGCGCCTTCAGATTGCGGCCGCGGATTTCGTCGGACTTCATCCGCTTCACGATGTCCCAGGCCTCGTCGAAGTCGGCGCGAAGTTCCGTGAAAGCCTCCTTGGCTCCGTCGAAATCCCCTTGGGCTAATTGATGGTAAGCAGCATAGAGCGGTGCACGCTTCTTGATTTCTGGAAAGTTGCTGTTGCTAGCCACTTTCTCCAAAAGCTCATAGGTCCGCTCGGCCAGGCGTTGGGAGGCATCGCCCTCTTCCTGAGCGCCCAGTTGCAGGTATTGTTGGGCCAAGGCTTCGACTTTTTTTAATTGCTCGAGACCGGCTTCCGCATTCTCCGGCGGCGTGCCCAACAAATCCGTTTCCAATTTTTCCAAGGCACGGGATTCTTTTTGATAAAATTTCTGCGGATCGTCCTCGGAGACTTCATGCGGCGACTTCGCATCCACCACAGGCCATTGCCCCGCCAGTCGCACCGCCAAGGGCAGGATACTTAGCGCCGGAAATGCTTTCGCCACGACTGGGAACAAATTTCCGAAGAAAGAAGTTTTAAGGTCGGGATTTGGCTGTGAAGAAACATCCGAAACAGGAGAGGCCTTGGACTGTGCAAGGGAAGGAGAAGTCGCTTTTGGGTAAATCGCTGTCATACCCATCAAAAAAGCAAGGGATGTGCCAAGAAAATGTTTTGATAACTACCTGTAAATATTGAACAAAATAACCTTATTGAAGACAATTATTGAACTTCTGCAATTCACTCATAACAAATCTTCAAATTTTTCCCTCCCCACCCCCTCTCCACAATTCATTCAAACAATTGACATACTATAATATGTCAATAGAATGAATGAGATGATTTTGTTAAAGAAATCCAGGAACTTGACCAAGATCTCCCAGCGTCGTCTGGCGCAAAAATCCGGCAGCAGCTTCCGCACCATTCAATTAATGGAGTCCGGAAAACACAATCCCCGCTTATCGACTTTAAAAAAATTATCAGCGGCTATGGGCTATCCTGAAAAATTAATCGAGCGCCGGATGGATTACATTTGGAAATTCCCTCCCGAATCGGCGCAGATGATCGCCGAATTCATCGAGGAAGAAGGAGAGTCCACCTGGAAACTTCACCTGATGAACTTTGTCGACCGATTTCGTATGGCGGAGGAAAAGGTAAATTATATTTCCGAAATGCCCACGGCCAAAATTTCCGCCCGCCTCTCGGCATTGATCGCCTCGAGCGTCGAAACACTTTGCGAGGAATCCGGCATCGAAACTCCATCCTGGACCCTTGCCTTCCCCCCTTTAAAGGAACCTTGGTTTGTGGCCGAGGTCGAGAGTTTAAAGGCACTCGCCGTCATCGAAAGCCCCGTGCAGTTCCGTAAACGAAATCTATTCGTCTTAGGCAATTTCCTCGATCGAGCATAAATAAGCGGAGCCATCGTGCTGAGCATCGCAACCATCAAAAATCTTTTTTCCGCTCTCAATGCCGAGCTGAAAAAGGCCGAAATTCAAGGCGAGATCGGCATTTGCGGAGGGGCCGTGATGTGTCTGGTCTTCCAGGCCCGCGAGGCCACGAAAGACATCGACGGCATCTTCGAGCCGACGGAGGAGATTCGCAAGGCCTCGCGTCGGGTCGCGAAGAGTTTTGGATTGGCGGAAGATTGGCTCAACGACGCGGCAAAAGGCTACTTTCATATCGACCCGCCGCGGGAGAGCGTTTTAGAACTCTCACATCTTCGGGTCTGGGCGCCAAGCGCGGATTATATGCTGGCGATGAAATGCATCTCCGCTCGATTTGACACTCACGACAAGGACGACGTCCTTTTTCTCATCCAATATTTGGAGTTAAAAAGTCCTAAAGCGGTATTTTCCATCATTCAAAAATATTATCCCCACGAGCGGGTGCCGCCGAAGACCCAGTTTTTGATCGAGGAGATACTGACAAAAGACCCCTATTAAATTCTGGAATTCTTGCGGGCCCTCGGCTTTTCGGCCCCATCAACTTCCTCCTCAGCTTGTTTTTCGCGGCCGCTTCTGCATCCTCATTTGCTACCCCTCGTTCGGGTTCTTCGACCCGCGCTTGCGGACACGCCGCTTAAATATGAGAAGGGATGTGAATTTTTCCGGGCTCAAT
>JAIOPF010000206.1 GCA_021414045.1 Deltaproteobacteria bacterium
ACTGCAAGGACGATTGTCCGGAAGACGTCGCCAAGACGGCCCCCGGCGCTTGTGGTTGCGGCGTTGCCGATACGGACTCGGACGGAGATGGCGCTCCCAATTGCCATGATAATTGTCCCGAGGATTCCTCTAAAATTGAGGCCGGCATCTGCGGCTGCGGCGTCTCCGATACCGATTCCGACGGAGACGGCACCGCGAATTGCAACGACAATTGCCCAGATGATTCCTATAAAACCGAAGCTGGCGTCTGTGGTTGCGGCGTCGCTGATACCGATTCCGACGGGGATGGCACATCGGACTGCGACGACAACTGCCCGAACGACCCTGATAAAATAGGTTCGGGAGTCTGTGGCTGCGGGGAAGCAGATACCGACAGCGATGGAGACGGAGTCGCCAACTGCGACGACGAATGCCCTAGAGATCCCGCGAAGACTTCCCCGGACATCTGTGGCTGTGGAAACTCGGATTTCGACTCGGATGGAGACGGCATCGCGGATTGCAATGACGGTTGTTCCGAGGATTCCGGCAAGACCTCGCCAGGCATCTGCGGCTGCGGTCACTCGGATGCGGATACTGACGGAGATGGTACCGCCAATTGCAATGATGGTTGTTCCAACGACGCCTCCAAGGTCGAGCCGGGCATCTGCGGTTGCGGCCAACCTGACACCGATACGGACGGAGACGGTGCCGCCAATTGCAACGACGACTGTCCCGAGGATGCGCAGAAGACCAGTCCGGGCATTTGCGGCTGTGGGACTCTAGATACCGATACCGACGAAGACGGAACCCCCAACTGCAACGATGGTTGCGTCACTGATCCCAATAAAACCGAACCCGGCGTCTGTGGCTGCGAGGTCGCGGATACCGACGCCGATGCCAATGGGATCGCTGATTGTATCCAACCTCCTCCGACCGGTTGCGAGGACGGGGATAGCGATGGTGACGGTATTTGCGACGGACAAGATAACTGCCGTAACTCTCCTAACTCCGACCAGGCTGATTCCGATCAGAACGGTACGGGTGACGCCTGTCAAGAGAAGGGTGGAGACTCCGGAGTCGGCCCGACCGGGCCTACCCCGCCACGTTGCTTGCAGGGTTCGCGCGACACCGGAACGGGCAGCAACGGTTGCGATGGCTGGGGTTGTTCCTTGAGTGACGCGGGAGAAGGCCCTGGGTTGCGTGGTTTCTTAACCACTTCCCTCATGGTTCTCTTCTCAGGGGCGTGGATCGTCTATCTACGAAGGGTTCCGAGTAAGGTACGACGAAGTCGCCGCTAAGGTCGGCTTCGTTTGTTTGGGCCGCTTTAGGTTTGAAACCTGAAGCGGCCCATTTTTTTTGTTTGGAATCGGAGGACGGTGACTTTCTTAGGGCCGTCCTTCCGGGGGCGGCGGAGGTCCCTCCGGTCCAGGCCCCTCGCGCGGAGGCGGGCCGCCACGCGGACCCCGCCCACCTGGAGGTGGAGGGCCTTTTTCGAGAAGTCCCGCCAGCGATTGCCGCTCCTCGGCATTGAGCTGCGAGGCCAATTCCATTACCACTTGGGCCATTTGAGCCTGCATCTGGCCGTGCAACTCGTGCAATTGACCGGTCTTGGCTTGGTAAGCCGTCGCGTCGAATCGCGGCGACGTCAGGATTTGCAAGATTTCCCGACGGGTGGCGTCGATCTTGTCGGCCGTGTCGCGGTTTTTCTCGTGAAGCGACCGCATCGCCTCGGAAAAAAGCCTTTCATGCTCGGGGCTGAGTGTGCCCCGTAATTCGGGCGGCGGAGGAAAATGCGGAGGAGGTCGACGGCAGCCCTTGAAGAAAAATCCTACCGTCATTCCGATTAAAAGCAGGTTAAGCGCGAGGGATATCCCAAAAATGATTTTGAGTTTGTTCACCATAAAACATTTTCCTCATGATAAAGGAGCGAAGCCAAGTCGGGTGTCGTTCCGCTCGTCGAAAGATCAGCCCTCAAATAGAAGCCGGCGATGAAACCCAGGACCAAAAGACTGGCCAAGGCGAAGGCGGGGCGTGGGCGCCATAGCCCGCGCAACCAATCGGAGAAGCCCAATTCGGCGGGCTCTTCCGCTATCAAGGGAGTCACCTCGAGGGAGGCGGCGAGGATGCGTTCCGCCAAGCCTTCCCGGGGCGGGACTTTACCCTGGCTTTTGAGCAGGAGTTCCAATTGAGGATTGCAGGGCCTTGAGCCGAAGTCCCAGGACATCGGCCGCTTCTTGGTTGCTTAATCCTTCCCAAAAACAGAGCGTCAAGGCGGCGCGCTGTCTTTCCGGAAGCTCGCCGAGGGCTTTGTTCAGCGCTTGGTGCTGTTCCCGCTCGGCCATATTCGATTCCACCGAGGGAGCGGCGTCCGGGTGAATCTCGAAACTTTCTTGAGAGACTTCTCGCCCTCTCTTGCCCAGACGATCGAGGCAGGCGTTGACGACGACGCGGTAGAACCAGGTGCTCCACTTCGTATTTTTTTGCGGATTGAATTTCTTGGGATCCTGCCAAAATTTCAAATAGGCGTTCTGCACGATTTCCTCGGCCTCGTCTCCATTTCTCAAGAGTCGGTAGGCGACCGCAAAGAACCGGTCCGAATATTTCCTCACCAGTTCGGAGAAGGCGGCATGGTCTCCCAGGGCGGCCTTTCGGGCCCAATCCTCGTCGGAGCATGGAGAGCTTGGAATGGCCATGAGCTACATTATTACGGCAACTTCGCCGCCGACTCCTAATGAATTAAAGTATTTACTAATGATACGGGGCAGCTCGGGAAAACCTTCTGGCCGGGCCAAAAAAAAGAATTGCGGGGTGGACCCGGCGGCAAATGGAGAAGGCCTGTGTCTCATGCTGGGAGCAACGAAAATGAATGCCATACGATAATAGCATCAGGGAACAGGTACGGGGGTACCATTCTGTCCTATCTCGGCACTCCCACCTTCAAATTCATTTCTTAATTTCGCGAAGCGCGCCTGGCCGGCGGGTCGACGGATCGCTTCGCAACGGAAAAGGAATAGGTTCCCTGTGGGCATCCCTCTGTTTCCTAGCGCCTTACTGCGCGATTTTAGCCAAACTCCCGCCGACGCGGCCGACCCGCATTCTCCCTCCCCGGGCTTCGGCGCCCAGGCGCACTCCCAGAATTCCGACGGTTTTTCTCCCTTAGCCGTGATCGCCTCGCTGGTGGCCGACGGCGGCGACTTGTCCGCCATTCCCGACTCGAAACGGGCCGACCTCGCCAAGAAAATGGGAGCGGCGAATTTCAATGCCTTACTCGCTCTTGCCCAGGAAAGAGATCCCCAGCTCTTTGGCGAAGGCTTGCTGCAAATTGGTGCGCAACTGGAAGAACAGGAGAAACTCGAGTGGGCGCTCAAACTTTACGGAACTCTGAGCCAAATTCCCGCCTTCGCCGAAGTGCGGGAACGCGCGCAAAAACGCCTCGATGCCGTGACGGGGAAGGGCGGATTCGGCGCTAGGGCCGAGTTTTTGCTCAAGCGACTGACCAAGGACGCGACGGATCCCAAGACCATCGTTCCGATGTTGGCGGGCACCGCCGTGGCTGGCCTCGTCAAGACCGCGGCCTTGGCAAAATTTGCGGGCATGAGCGGCGAGGCTTGGTATGCGCGGGGTTTCGGTGCCAAGGCGGCGGCGAACCTCTTGGCCTATGGCGCGGAGGTCCCGGTCTTCGCCCTCTCCGGCCGAGGCTTGAGACAAATCGGTAGAACGGAAAATTCTAATCCCGAACCCGGCGTCGGGCAAGAATTGGCCGGGGCCGCGATCACCTTGGGCTTGCTCAAAACCTTCAGCTTCGCCGGAAATCAAGCCTATGCGAAATTGCACGCCGTCAACGAGTTCGGCGTCGCGACGCGCCTGGCAGGCATGTCCCGTTTCAACCAAGGCGCCATCGCCCAGTCCTCGATGTTCACCGGTCTCTTGGCCGCCCATCGGCTGGAAGAACAGGTGGGATTGAAGGAACACGTCGACGGCGCCACGACGGTGACCGATACATTGGCCTCGATGGTGAGCATGGGAGTGGGAGCGCATTTGGGGAATCAGGCCTTGGGTCATGGTTATGCGCGGTGGAACCGGGAGATGGCGCTGCGTACCCAAGCCGCCGAGAAGCAATTGGAGAGCCCTCGTCGTCTTTCCTCCACGATCGGCAATCCTCTCTTGGCTCCGATGTGGATGATGATGGGCACGGGAGGACCGGGCGGATTTCCCTCGGGCGAAGGCCGTGCAAGCGGGGAGCTGGACGAGATTGCCGTGAGTGGTCCGCGTTCGACCGAATCGGTCATTAAAAATTCCTATAACCATAGCGGCACGGACCTGGAGGTCGAATTGGCGTCGTCCTCGCCGATAGCGGACGGCGAAAAGCAATCGAAGGAAATATTGAGCGTCTTCCTGGATATTTTCTACACCGGGGAGGAAGAGGGAAAACCGCTGACCGGCGATATCGCCCGACGTTTGCGGGAAGACCGGAACCTACGAGGTTCGATTTTGGGCATGGGTAAGAAGATCGAAGTGCGTTTCGACGCCGAAACCCGCAAGATCTTGTCCCTGAAGGCTTTTGCGGGGATAGAGAAGATTTTAGATTTATTGGATACCTCGCGAAATTCGCAGGCGCAGGTCCAGGTGGAGTCGGCCGTCCGACCCGTGGTTCCCGCTCCTCCGCCATCGCCCGAGGAAACGCAAGAGGATCGGTCGCCTCCTGTTTTGTTTTCTAAAATAGAAGCGAACGCAGAGGATGTATGGGCACCGGTGATCAACCGAGCCATCCTGTTAATGGCGAAAGTGGAGCTGAGGGGTGGCGATGGCCAAGCTTTGGCGGCGGATCTATCGCTAGGTCAGGTGCTCCGGCGCGACGGAGAATTGTCCTACGCCAACGAACTTTTCGAAGCTTGCGAAAAGGCAATGAGAGAAAATAGTTCTGTCCAACAAATTGATTTTGTCCGCATACGGGAACTCGTCCGAGCGAAACGTCGAGGGTTGGGGGAGGCTCCTGAGGCGACGCTCACGGAAAATTCGCTCGCCTTTAGCGAAGATGAAATCAAACCTTATCTGTTCATTGTTCCGGAAAACCTTAAGACCCTCCGGTCGATGGGCGGGCAATGGAATTTTCTTGCCGCTCGGAGCGAGCGGTTGTTTGAGAAGCTCAATAAGGCTTCTAAAAGTCGGTCAATTAGCATCCGGTTGTATGGCCTAAGAAATCTCAACTCCATTACCAGTTTTCTGAATCGAGGTTCTACCGCCGAACAGCGTCTTCTTTGGTTGGTGGAGCTCGAATCGGCCGTATCGCCAGAAAGCGATCCGAAAGTCCTAGTGGATTTGCACGAGAAGCTGGAGCCTTGGCTGGCCAGGGGAGAAATGGAGGTGCCGGTGAGGCCTGAGGAAAATCCCAGCGCGAGAAGGGCCAGCCCCTTGCCGCGGGTCGAGTTGAATTCGCGAGCGCAAATCCTTCGTGCCATGGAATTTTTCTCGAAAAGGAACGGCGATTGGCGCCTCGTTTACGTCAAGGCGAAAGAAATCTCCGATCGTCTCGCCGTGGAAGGCCAGAGACTCGACTCAGAAACCGCTTCCGCGGCCCAGGAGACTTTGAGCGACGTCATGAGCGACATGCTCGATTTGGCCAAAGAGGGATCCGGAATGACATCCCTCAAGGCCATGCGGTGGTTGGCGTGTTTTGAAGACGCGCTAGCGGGGAAAATCACTTGGGAAGAATTTGAGGCCATCGATCCCTTGTCATTATTCAAGTCGTCGAGGAACGAGCCGACTCCCGTCCCGCCCGCTCATTCCCAAATTTCCGAGAATATCTCCCCAGTGGAGCGGGAATCCCCGGAACAACCCGTTCCAGAAGCTGGCCCGAACGTGTCACCGGGGCCATCGGAGCATGTCATTCATTTGACTCGAAAAATCATCCGCCTGATTCCTTTGCAGAAATTCATCATGGATTTGCTTAAAAAATCAGAAGAGCCTTTGCAGGCGGGCAAAATTGTGCGGCTCGTGCAGAAATTCCCCGGCACCGAAGTTAAGGAAATAAGTGTCTATAACGCCATCAATAGCTTGGAAAATAGGGGCTTATTGAAATCCGTCCGCCAAAAAAGCGGTAATGGTCCTTCGCTGCGCCGTTATTGCCAAGTGACCGAAGCGGGGAGAGCGTCGCAAATTGAACTGAAGCACGGGACGGAATTGGCAGGTCCCTCCGCATCGGAAGTCTCCGTCGCGGATCAACCCGCGGTCGATTCCGTAAGGGAAGTAGAGGTACCGGCAGCTCCCGTCGTCTTGCGGCCCGAGGAGAGAACCGTCCAAAAAAGAGGCCCCAAGCCGATGACGAATTTGCAGCTGTCGACCCTGGAAGTTTTGCGTGAATCCGGAAAGGCGATGCTGGGATCCGAGGTCATTCGCGTCCTCCAGGCGAAGGGAATCCCCCCATTCAAAGAACTTTATATTTACGATCTTCTGAAGAAGTTCGAGGAGAGAGGCTTGGCCCAATCCGTCGAGCGGCCCCATCCGGCGAATCCCCTTCGAAGCCAACGGTTTTTCTTGATCCGTCCAGTGGAGAGCGAGGTTTCCGTCGCGGAAGGAAGGGCGCCCGAAACCGCGACGAATGCGATGCCGGAAAAAATATCCGAGGCGCCGTCGGAAGATTTACCCGCCGAAAGCAAGGTCGAAGAGCTCGGCGATTCTTCCACGGACCCTTCCCCTTTTGAGGTAGAGGCTTCCATTCCGGAAAGCCCGCATCGAAAGACGCTGCCCTCGCCTGTTGCCGAGGTATTCTTCGATTTGCCTCCTCCCTCTCCCGGCACGACTCGCCGCGCTTTTGTCGAAAGGGAGATTTCGCCGCGCTCGGGCGAGCGCAGCGGCTTGATGGGAATGGCCTCCGCTTTCCGTTTTTTCACCGTTCCCCAAGCCAATTCCAATGGAACCCGGCATTTCGTCGCCCACATGGTCTTGCCCAACCTGGACCGCATCGAGATGCCCATCGATGTCGGTTCCGACGGGAAGATCCGTCCTGGGAGGGATGGTAGTGCCGAACGCATCGACGCCAGGACCGGAGAAAGATCCCGTGGGAATATTTACAGCGTCGAAGGGTTCCGGGGCAGGATACGCATGGTGTTGGACGGAGATTTTCCCGCCTTCGATTTCGATCTGAATGCGGTGAACGATAGGATGGGAGGGTTGACGCGCCTGGAGCTCGCCGGAAACCAGCCGAATTATACGGGGGATCGCTCGGCCTTTTTCTTGAAATATCCGCCGGGACCTCAATCCGTGAGTGGCCTTTATGAAGAGGTCGTTTCGATTGCCGCTCACCGCCACGAGCAAGGCGCGACTTCCCGGCATCGTCTTTATTTGACGAATGGGGATGCCGTCGAGATTCTGATGGCAAGTTCCCATCACGCCAGAGGGAAGTTCGAGATTCTCGAGGCGACGCTCAAAAGGATGGGCGATGTTGACTCCATTCCGATGGAAGTCCTCGGTGATAGCGGCAGGGGCGGCATCAATCACATGCAATTGAGGGACGCCAAACAAGGATTCGCGGTGGAAGTGGATTTTGAAATTCCCAACGGGGATCTCAAGAAAAAGATCGAATTTCATTCGGTCACGCTGAAGGAGCCTCCCATCCCCGTCTTCCTGAAACTGGGCGAAGCTTCGGATTCCCAGCCGCCCAAAGCCCCTGAACTGGACACGGACGCTTGGGAAATCATGGAGACCGACCAAGGTTTGCGGGCCATCGCCACGGATGTGTTGAGCGGGGAGATCAACGGGATTTCGGCCTTGAGGCCTCGAGCCGAAAGTCGTCATCGAGGCTGTCGCGAAGGCTTATGGCCGCGCCGCGACAAGAAACCCCACCGCCTTCGATTGCCTAAAAGATTTAGAGACCCTCAAGGCTCCGGGCGCGCTCGCCGAAATCGCCAAGATCGCCGAGCGCGAGGGACCCAGCCAAGCGGACGCCCTGGAATACCTGAAGACGAGGGCGCGCGAGCACAGCAGCGAAGCGCTCCTGGCCTTGATCGACATCGCCGACAAGGGTTCCACGGTCGGGACTCGCATGTCCGCGAGGGAATTCTTGAGCATTGAAGTCCAGGACCTTCGGGTTTTTCCGGAGATCAGCTTGGAGGATTCGGGGATCACGCACGTCTTGGATCTGATGTATCGCCTGGCGGAATTCAATGAGTTCGCCGAGCGGCAACTCAATCACCTGCTTCAGAGCTGGTTCGCCGCTCCCAGCGAGAAGGAATTGGCGCGCCTGGCCGAATTGGCCTTTGGCGATTCCTCCTTCGCTCCGAAAATCCGGGAGAACCTCGGCGCCCACGCGAGCCAGTCCGGCCATGTGGTTCGCGGACTGATCCACCTCTTTGCCGAAGCGAATAAGTCTCCTTTCGGGAAGCAGATCCTCGATTTCATGCGGGGAATCTCAATTGCGAACAGTGCGGACTACGCCTTCGACATGGAGATACGCGAGGCGTTGGAAATCGTGAAAAAATTCACGGGTCATTAGGCGTGTTTGGCGATCCTGCGGACGATCTTCTCTTTGACGTAGCCGTTGGCCAAGTACCAGTCGACGGCCTTCTGCAGCGCCGCGCGGATGGGGGTTTGCGGGAGGCCGAGTTCGCGCACGGCTTTTTCCGCGTTGAAGAACATCTTCTTTTTCCCCAGCTGGACCGCTTCGACTTCCACGGCGGGCGGCTTTCGCGTCAGCCGGGAAAGCCCCTCGCTGAAATAGGCGAAACCTAGGGCGACCGAGAAGGGCATCTTGACCCGCGGCGCCTTGAGTCCCGTGATCGCCGAGAGCTCCTGCAAGATTTCCCGCAGATGGATGTTCTGATGGCCCAGGATGTAACGTTCTCCGGCGCGGCCCTTTTCGGCGGCGAGGATGTGACCCGTGGCCACGTCTTCCACGTCGACCAAGTTGAGGCCGGTGTCGATGTAGGCGGGCATCTTGCGATTCAGGAAAGATGGGCGTCTCTTCGTCGCCCAGGCTTCCGTCCTCGGGAATCCCCACAGCGCCCACCGTCGAGGTGTAGACGACTCGCGCGACGTTGGCTTTCTGAGCGGCGGCGAGAATATTGTGGGTGCCTTCGACGTTGCTGCCGTAGATCTGCTTCGGATCGGGATTGAAGAACGTGTACTGGGCGGCGACGTGATAGAGCTCGCGGCATCCGTGCAGGGCGGGGACCAGCGTTTCGGGCTTGCGCAGATCGCCGTAGAAAATTTCGACGCCGAGTCCGGTGAGCTGGGTGGGGTTGGAATTCCGGCGTATTAAGACGCGGACCTGACGTCCGGACCTGATTAAGGCTCGGGCGACGGCGTTTCCGACAAAACCGGTGGCACCGGTGACTAGGGCGAGGGGTTTCATAGTGAGATGGTCGCGCAATATAGCGGGGGTGGGGGGTGGCGTCGAGGGGGATTTTCCCCAGGGCCGCGTTTAAAACCTTTGTACAAAAGCGTAAAAAACCTCTGCTTCCAATTTACATTTTTTACCTTTTGGAAGGTCTTTTTCTAAAGTATTTTAAAAAAAACTAATAAAATCATAACTTTAAATGAAGCTCCTTTTTGGCATCTACCTTGCTTTATTCTCAAGTACCGCTGCTTAGCGGGTGTGGGAACGAAAACAGATTTTAAAAGGGGGAATCATGAACGCCGCTCAAATGCAAAGCATCGCCAAGGGTCAATGTACTTC
The DNA here is from genome assembly GCA_021414045.1 of Deltaproteobacteria bacterium. Lineage (GTDB taxonomy): Bacteria > UBA10199 > UBA10199 > DSSB01 > DSSB01 > DSSB01. Next base: position 9,653 of record JAIOPF010000206.1, read on the forward strand.
CAGCCTCGTCATCGATGCGAAGGAACAGGGAACGGAAATCACTCCGGAGTTTCGGAAGGATGCAAAGCAAGCCTGTGAGTTGACCTATCAAGATCCCAGCCAAAGGACGACCAATTTCACCAACGGGAAAAATGCCCAGGGAATGTTGAATGCCTTGATCTCGGACCGAAATCGCACGGCGGCTTCGAAGTCGACGCAAGAAGGGGAATCCGCTTCCGCCGCCAAGCCCGCGGAGACCGCTGAAACGGCGGACAACGGCATCCTGGCGACGCTGAAAAGATGGTTGGGAGTTTAAATGAATTTTCCTTAAGGTTTGCGTTTTCTCCCCTGATTCGATAGCGAGGAACGGCGCAGGCATTGATCTCCACAGACTCTCGATTTTTTGCGCTGCGCGAACCGACACTCGATTGAATAAGGGGAATTTATGCGCCAATTTCTTCTTGGCTTATGTGTCTTAAGCTTATTTTTCACCGCCCCACAATTATCCCACGCGGCTTCGGTCACCCATGACTGGACCGGAACGGGGCCCAATGGGAATATGTCCATCGATGTGGATGACCAAGGCGGGAGTTTCGCCAATGGGGGCAACGACGATACCTATGCTCTCTCCATCGATGGGACGGGAGTCACTTCCACCCTCACTTTTTATCTTTATAACGGCAGCGCCGTCGATGACGGGGCCGAAGACGAGGATAATGGAAATAGCCTGCCCCCCACGGGAGAGGATTTTTCCGGAGGCAGCGGCCTGACGATCCTGGAACCGCCTTCCGAATTGGCTCCTCCGCTCACGGAAATCGGAGCCCTTTCGGATGGCCCCCTCACTCCGTTTTCCTTCCATGGAAATCAAACCGGCTTGGATATCCAACAGCTGACTTACCTTCAAGGTGACAAGAATTTCGTCATTTACGAATACAAGATCGTCAATAACACCGGCGTCTCCGTCCCCGTGAAAATCGGCTTGGGCGGCGATTTCGATATCGCCGACACCAACGGCGACGACTTGGATGGGAAGGACCTGAGCGTTCCCATGGTGTTCATGCATGATACGGTG